>JAFRZS010000075.1 GCA_017442445.1 Clostridia bacterium | reverse complement strand
GTAACTTTCTTGGTGGTAGTTACTTTCTTTGTAGTTGTTACTTTCTTGGTTGTCGTTACCTTTTTGGTAGTTGTTTCTGTAGTAGTTTCCGTTGTTGTCTGAGTTGTTGTTTCTGTAGTAGTTTCAGTCGTTGTTTCTGTTGTTGTCTGAGTCGGCTTTGTTGTCAGTGCCGTTGTGTCCTCTTCCTTTATATTACTGCAAGATGTGAAAATACTCAATACCATAAAACAGCTGAGCATCAAAGCTGTAATCCTTTTAAATGACTTCATATTAAACTAAACCTCACATTATGAAAAATGCCGAAATTTACCGATAATAAATATAGTATCACTTTTTTTGAATAAGTCAATACAAAAAACATACCGAGTTGTAAAAAAATCAATTTTTTACAACTCGGTTTTAACATCAGGTCATTTAGTGTGAATATAAAGATAATCTGCCCATACCTGACAACCCGCATCAGAGAAATGTATTCCCATAGCATCAGGGTCACCGCAATATTCTAAAGGAAGCTCGCCGTTTTTATCCTTGAGTACGGAAGAAACATCAATGTATTTCCATTTTTCTTGCTGACAGCAGAGGATAAGTTTTTCGTTATACTGATTTACAAGGTCATTTGTTACTGCAATTTTGTTGCCGTAAATCGGTGTGACCGACTGCATAAAAAATTCAGCTTCAGGATTCTTTTCTTTGATTTCTTTTGCAAGGGTTTTTAAACTTTCTATCGTTGAATCAATACCGTAAAGATATATATCATTCATACCAAGCATTATGTAAACCTTTGAGCGTCCTGTTGCTTTTACTCCGTCGGGCACTCTCATTTTTGTTCCCTGATATGACGGATGCACTTCTTTTTCTGCGTAAAGATCCCAAAGACAATTTGTTACACCAAGACTTCCCGATGTAAGAAATGCCGCATTACCGAGTACATCGGTTTTTATATCGTAATAATAAAGCTTGAGTGTTACGGAATCGCCTACAAAAACTACATCGTCAAAATATGACTTATCCACTTTCGCTGAAGCTCCGACAGCTTTTGTTGTTGTGATTTTTTCTGTAGCAGATTCATTTTCGTCATCGTTCTTCCCGCACGAAGCCAATGCAAATACCATCGCAAGTGCTAAAATCAATGCAATAAACTTAGTAAAACTTTTCATTTCAATCCGTCCTTTAATTTAATTCCCATTCATAATGTCTCAGCGATGAGTCAACAAAAAGTGTTCCCAACTGCAAAGTGTGAATTGTTGTTCCGTCGGCTCTTTTCAATATTGTCAAGCCTTCACCTTCGCCGCCGAAATTATCAATAAGCTTGTACTCATACATTATTCTGTCAAAAAGCTTTGTGATTTCTCCGCTTTTGACATCAAGAGAATAAACGGCTCTTGTCATATCGTTTGTTCCGAAATAAAGCTTTCCGCCGTAGTATTCTCCACCCTGAATTTTTTTGATTTCAGTGTTAAAAACATACTCGCCGATGTACTCAAAATTTTCAAGCTTGTACATGAAAATTTTGTTGTGCTGTTTTGAGTCACCTGCATAAGCGATTTTATTTTCTCCGTCAACTATAACCCACGGCACACCCTTGATGTGATGCTTTGTTGAAAGCTCATAATATGTTCCCGTAAACTCTAAAGTTTCCGCATCATAGAGAAGTATAAGCGGATGATTCCATTCCTTGCTGTCCTCTACCGCCGCATAAATTATTCCGTCATAATAGCTTATTCCGCCAATATGTTTTGAATTGTATTTCTCTGCGATTTCATCGGGGATTGCAGAGAAATCCGCTGCTAAAATTTTCGAGTTATCAAGACTTACTTTTTCAAGATAATTTTTCCCGCTGTAAATCCATGCTTTGCCGTCAGTTGTTACGTCCTGAGAACGAGAAAGAGCCTCTACTCCAAATACCGCCGTTTCACTCTTGTACTCATAAACCTCACCTGTGAAGAAATTGTTGACCGCTCCCGTTACACCCAGTAAGGTTGCTAAGATCCCTGCAAAAACTCTGTTTAAAATGTTCAAAAAAATCGCCATAATATCCTCCTAAAATTCTGCGTTTTTTTCTAAAAATTTTGCAACACCGTCTGCGTTATTATTGCCGATAACTCCGGTTGCAATTTTTTTCAAATCTTCAACTGCATTTTCAACAGCATAACACTCGTCCGCCACAGAGAACATATCTTTATCATTCCCCGCATCACCGAATACCACAACTTTGTCACAGCCGAGATATTCTTTCAGTTGCGTTACTGCATATCCTTTTGACACCGTTTCAGGCATTATCTCAAGCCATTGGCGTTTTGAATAAAAATCCACATAGCAAAGACAATGATATTTCTCTTTGAATTTCTCAAATAACGGTTCAAGCTTTTCCTTTTCGTCAATACATGTTATGTGAAAAATTTCTCCGTCAATCAACTCTTCGTCACTGCAAACATTTCGGCTTCTTTCGTCGCGCCTTGTCAGAATAAATTCTTTCAAACCCTCAGAAGATTTTTCAAAATTATATGAAAATTTTTCAGCTGAATTTATAAAAGAATATACAATCGGATATATGTCATTTTTCAAAAGCTCTTTTATAACATCTTTGATTTCTTCACCGAAAAAATTTTTCAGAATCATACTGCCGTCTGTATCTGTAATCATCGTTCCGTTATAGTTTATAACGGGTACTGACAATTTAAGACCTTTTGCAACCTTGTGTGATGTGTAGTAAGACCTTGCGGTTGCATAAGAAAAAATCATTCCTTTTTCGATAAGTGCATTTATAGTTTTATTTGTATATTCCGAGGTTGTTTCGTCACTTTTTAAAAGTGTTCCGTCAAGGTCGGTTACGTATAAAACTTTAGCCAACTCAACACCTCCGCAAATAATTATATTGAAATTCTCCGACAATAAAAGTATAATATTTATATAAGTTTTTGTCAATAATCGGGAGGAGTTATGATGAACAAATCAAGAATCAACGGATATTTTTCCGCAAAAATAAAAGAGGGTAAAGTTGAAATAACCTCACCCGTAACTTATACTGCAGATTTCACTTATGAAATTGCTGACCGTTTCGTATTTGACCGCTTTGCAAACGGTATTGTTCCGATCGAGGAAATGAAAAAACAACTTATCTCCGCACTCAATACAATTTTAACACGCGAATATATGGCACCCACACCTCTTGAAAAAGTCGAAGATATTTCAAAAGAAATCTATATTCCGCTGATGAATCACGCTGTTACAAAATGGGATATTATATGGGGAATAAAACTCACCTCTGCCAAATTAACTTATATCAGCGTAAGTCAGGAAGTCAAGGATAAACTTCCGAAGAAAAAATCATGGTTCAGGAAGTAAAAAACTTCACATTACTTTTAAATTGAAAATTCAAATAAACAATAAGAATTTTTATATTGACTATAAACATTACATGTGATATAATTCCCTAAAATTTTTTACTTTTTGTGTGGAGGTATATTTATGTTCACCTCTTTATTCAAAAAAATTATATCTCCCGAAAGCACGATTGTCGACACGTTTTTTGAAAACTCCGACAATTGTGCGAGAAGCCGAAGAAACGTGTTGTTCACCAACGTGCTTTCAAGCGTAATTACCCCTTTAAGCTCGGGAATTTATTTTACAAGTCTGATGCTTGCGATGGGTGCAAGCGAATCGTACATAGGCTATGTCACCGCCATACTTTCTTTCAGCGGATTGTTTCAGGTTGTATCACCGCTTATTTTAGAAAAACTTCCCCGCCGCAAGGGTTTTCTTATTACTGCAAGAATACTCTACTATTTTCTGAGTATTGTTGTTATAGGTGTGACTCCTCTTTTGCCCGTCGGACAGACTTTCAAACTGGTATTATTCTTTTTAACCGTCATACTTATGAACGCGTTTCTGCAGATTGCTTCACCCGGTCTTTCTTCGTGGCATATTCAGTCTCTGCCCGAAACCAAAAGAGGCGGATTTTACGCCGCTACACATATGTTTATTACTGTATTAAGTAATATTTCCTCATTCCTTGCCGGTTTGTTTCTTGATAAAGTTGAAGCATCTGAATTTTCCATGGGTGGTTTTTCACCGACAATAACGGCAATTCTTATACTCCGTGCGATTGCACTTCTCCTTGCTTTAACGGAATGTTATTCCAATACAAAAATCAAAGAATTTCCGTACGAAACAAAAGAAAACGAAAAAGACAACAAGGGCTTAAACCTTCTTTCTCTGCCCTTGCGTGATAAAACATTTATGCTCACCATTCTGCCCATAATACTATGGTCTCTTTTTACCGGTACAATAGGTCAGTATTTTAACATCTACCTTATCGAAGATATTAAAATGTCCTATACACTTATTGCCTCGGCAGGACTTATATCGGTGCCTGTTATTCTGTTGATAACGCCTGTCTGGTTCAGATTGATCAGAAAAATACAATGGCCGAAGATACTTGCATTTTCATATATTTTATATTCGGTCGCTTACATCTGCAACGGGTTTATTACAAAAGAAACTGAATTTGTATATTTTATCTGTATCATTCTCGGTGCAGTTTTTATGCCCGGTATATCAAACATACATTCAAATCTTGTCAATCTAAATATGCCTGAAGCAAACCGTTCTGCATATTTCAGTTGTTTTTCTATCGTTACTCTGCTTGCAACATTTATGGGTAATTATCTCGGAATTCAGTTTATTGAGGTGACAAAAAATCTTCACTTCAATGTCTTCGGCTTTGATATCGGAAACAAGCAGTATATCAGTTGGCTTGCGGCGATACTTGTATGGGGTCTTACAATTTTTACACTTACATACCTCAGAAAAAAAGAAAACAGAGTTACCGTCTTTGTTACGGAAAAATAAAAGCTGCCCCGAGGCAGCTTTTATTTTGTATTAAGTAATACACATACCCAATCTCTTGCGCCGATTTTTTTGAGTGTAAGAACATTTCCGTCAACTTTTGCTTCGCAGTTTATTGTGTCGGCAAGTGTGTAATTTTTATCGAGTATAATTTCGTGATTTTCAAAATCTTTCTTATCCTCGTTTATGAGCATAACCGCCATTTCGCTGCCGTCTTCACTCTTACTTGCAAGGGGATAAATTCCGTTTACATAAACGGGAAGGTCGGGATAATTTTCTCTGAAAATTTTATCGTATCTCGGAACATCTGAAAAATCCGTTTTAAGAAGATCGATGTCAAGCTCTGTGCAATCGATTCCTTTTTCTTTTAAAATCTTTGCACCGATGTTGTCGGAAATTATATTTCCGTTCGCAAGATTTTCGGGCAGATATCTCGCATCTTCGCCGAATACGATAACAGGGCCGTCACCGTCATAACGGGTCGGGATACCGCACCTTGCTGCAATTGAAGCTCCGAAATTCTGTGTGTATAAGCTTAAAAGCATTGAGCTTCTCGGCGGATATTCATCTGCCATTTCTGCATCTCTGATTTTATGCTGAACTGAAAAAACTCTGTATCCGACTGCTTTTTTATTTTCAAAAAAACTTCGGACTTTTTCATCGTTTTCAAGGTTTTTTATGTGTGCTTCTCTGTATGCCGTGTCGCCTGCATTTCTGTCAGAACCCAGATGAAGAATGTACTTGAGTCTTTCGACCCTATCTTGTGTAAGCATCGCCTTGTCATAAAGCTCGACGTCCTGTGCGGGAACTACATCCGTTTTTCTCGGGTGAGGGTCATTTTCGTCAAGAATATCAATCTCCGCATCCTTAAGCCAACCCAACTGCATACGGACAAATTCAACAACACCCGACATTGTCATGTTTGTCATTCTCGGAGCGTGAGCCTGCCAATAGGTTGCGCCTGAAAGTCTGAAATACGGACGGTTATTTTCACCTGCTAAAATCTTCAACAACTCGTTTATATCGAAGCCATCGAGGTCATAGTGGGTATAGCTTGCACAAAGACCGATGCGCACTGTCGGGTCAAATTTGTCAACGACAGCACGAAGTCGACGGCAGTAATCAATCATTGTTTCGCCTGTCAGATCCATCCAGATTTTACGCTCGGGCGTCGGTTTGCCCGTGAACAAATCTCTGATTTCTTCCCTTGTCCATTCTCTGTTTGTGCGTTCGTTGAAAAGTTTTATATGTAAGTCGCAAGAACAAGTAAATCCCGGTCTTACGGACAAAACAAAATCATCGTCAAGCAAGATAAGTTTTACCCCTGCTTTTACAAAATCTTCAATATTTCTTTCAATATGCTTTGCAAATTTTTCATCAAGTACGCAAACAGCACCGCTTGTGTTACCTGCAAAAGAAGTTATGCGTGTGCAGTCACCGAATTTACGTCTAAAATCATCATCTCTTTCGTCACCCCAACCGAGAGTTGTTGTCCACACACCCGGTTCAAGTCCTTTTTCGGTGTAATATTCCGTACACTTTCTGATACGAGTAAAAATATCCTCTCTTTTTTCGTCATCGCAAAAAATTTCACATGCGGTTATTAAAACTTTGTCAGCGCCGCATAGCTTTAAATCGTTATAATATTCTTTCATCATTTCCTCATTTGAGGGAAGCGGAATCGGAATCGTAAGCATATTTTTCCTCCTGAAATTACATTTTATTGATTCAGTTTTTCCAGATAAAATTATGTTTGATTGACTCGCCTCCGTCAACCACGATGCTCTGTCCTGTGCAGAAGGTATTTGTGACTGTGAGGAAATACGCCCATTCTGCAATTTCCCCCACTGTTGCCCATTTTTTAAGCGGAGTTTCATCCATTATCTGCGCCCATAATTCAGGGTCATTCACAACGCAGTCATTAAGCGGTGTCAGCACTCCGCCCGGGTCAAGTGAGTTGCAGGTCGCTCCGAAAGTTGCTACCCGCAACGCAAGATTTTTTGTGTAAGCCACAACTCCGCCTTTTGAAGCACAGTATTCGGGAAATTCAGAGCCTGTGTGTGCGCTTGCAGAGCCTATGTTAAGTACTGACTTGATTTTTTCCTGATATCCGTACTTCTCACTTATGTGAATCAGGGCCTTCAAGTTTATGTCAATATCATCTTCGTTCTGTGTGCCCGCATTGTTGATAAGAATTTCAACATCTTCAATTTCGGGCAGATTTTCATAATCACGCACATCACAGACAAAGTGAGAATATGAAGTATTTTCAATGCTTTTATCATGTCTGTCAATGCCGATTACTTCATGTCCTTTTTCTAAAAACAATTCGGCAATCGCTTTGCCTATACCCTGTGAAGTTCCTGTTATTAAAACCTTCATTTTGTTTTTTCCTTTTCTAAATACTCAATATATTCACGCCCGACGGATTCATTTTTCCACTTGAGTGTGATGCGATATCCTATCGGTGAAAAAATTATTTCCATAACAAGCTCTGCAACCGCTCCCGTCAGCGCACACATCGCACACTGCAAGACTGTCCAATGAAATCCGTCCCAGAAAATTGGTGCAAGAAATACAAAAACAATAATTGAAAAAACAAAGTTATCAAAAAACTGACCGATGAATGTTGAAATATATGTACGCATCATATAGGCTGTTTTTCCGTCAGGATTTTTTCTGAAGCTTTTTCCGATAAGCCAGTTGAGAGAATTGTTAAGAACTGCTGACAGTAAAAATGCAACCGTACTTGCTAAAAGTATAAACCATGTACCGCCGAAAATATTATCAAATGCGGTGTAATCCGCTGCCGTTGACGGAATGATACTTGCAACAAAAAATATCAGACAAGTAAGTAAATTTATCGCCGCCGCAAGTATGGAAATTCTGTTTGATGCACGGGGTCCGAAATGTTTTGTAATGATATCCATACACATAAATGACAGCCATGAAATCAAAATTCCGCCGTCAAGCGCAATCCAATCAAGCTGCAAAAGTGTTTTGTTTGCAAGTAAGTTCATTGAGATAACACTCACTACAAACAAGGTCACAACAGTCGCAGGAATTGACCGCAAAAGTATTCTCATTTCAGTTTTAATTTCCACAAATTTCTTCCTCAAAACATTTTCTCCAATACTTTCATTTATGCTACATAATCAATCGCGTATTCTACAATTTCCATCTTATTCGTTTCTGCAGAGTATCTTATGTTGATAAAATTATAATTTCCGCTTTCCTTAGGCAAGGCATTATACTCTTTTGTATCAACATTATAAATAAGCACGTAATCATTTTCTCCTACAAATGAAATCCTCGATAAAATGCCGCTCAACCTGTTTGGTATTTTCTTTAAAAACTTACTGTTTTTCGGAAGTTGATTTTCAAAGCTTTCAGTTTTATCATCGTTGAAAAAAATTTCGCTTTGGTAGTGTATGATTTTATTTCCGAAATTCTGATTATACTTTGTGTAATCTGTTGTGTTAATCCGATTATGTTCGGGAATATCTATTTGAAGCATTTCTTCAACTCTTTTAATCGGTTCATCAGAGTGTGAGTACATATCTGAAGATATAAACGTAAACGAACCGTAAATACAAAGTAAACTGAGAATTATAATACCGCCGATTATATTCTTTTTAGTCTTGTATCCTTTTGCTTTCATCACAAATCCAAATATTATTGAAGCAAGAGGTATGGGTATAAACAGAAACATTATCCACATAGCTTCTGTGAATATCAAATTATTATTGAAAGTTATAGAAGATGTTGTAATAAATGCTGCAAAGAATGACACTATTGTGATTATAAGCAATAATGCCGACACCATCTTAACTTTTCCTGATTGCTTAAAATTTTCAGGTTGCTTTTTTATTGCAGAATCAAAAAATTTTGAGCCTGCTTCCAAAGCATTTGTTTTAAGGGTATATAAACCTCCCGATATCTGCATAAAAAACCACTTATCAGATATTACAACTTTCTCTATATCGGAAAACTTGTATTTTACTTCGCTGACCGTTTCATTATTGCGGCAAATTCTGACAGTAAAATAATCATCAAAAACTTCGTACTCATATGACGATTCGCACATTCTCTGAAGAGATTTTTTCCAAAGCTTTTTATAATTGATAAACCCTCTCAGATATAAAAGAAGTAATAGTACAACCATACCCCAAACAAATCCGATACCGGCATCAGATGAGGATGCTCCCGTGTTAAAAAATGCAATAAAAAACGAAAACAAAATAAGTATAATAGGTTTAAGATATGTATTATTTCTGTTGAAACGGTAAATTTGTTTTGCTTCATTTTTGTCAAACTGAAATTTATAAAATTCAGTCCCTTTACGCTCATCATCAACTGTTTCGTTCTGATAACCTAAAATTTCATCAACTGATGTGTTAAAAATTTCTTTTAACCGTCTTAGATTTTCAATAGTAGGAAGGGTCTGATCTTTTTCCCATAGGCTTACTGTTTGTGTGCTCACAAAAAGTTTTTGTCCGAGCTCCTCTTGTGACAATCCAAGCTTTTCTCTGTATTGCTTTATATTTTCACCGACTGTCAAATAATCGCCTCCTTTATACGTCCTTAATTGTAACAGATGCAAAAACACCTTTTATAAATCAAATTTTATTCACAAAATATTTCTTTTTCAACCGCTGCACAGAGATAGTGATATACGGGCAGATGTAATTCCTGAATTTTGTATGTTTCAGTTTCAGGAACTTTTATCGTAACATCGCAAAATGCTGACAGTTTGCTCTCTTTTTCGCCTGTCATGGCAAGTGTTTTTGCACCCACACACTTTGCAACCTCTAAAGCATTGACAATATTCTTTGAATTACCCGAGGTTGAAAGACCTATTACAAGGTCATTATCTCTTGCATAGCCGTAAACCAACTGTGCATATAACATTTCGGGGTCACAATCATTGATAAATGCCGATAAAACTGCCGTCTGACTCGGAAGTGAAATTGCAGGTAATGCGCCCTGAAGCTTTTGTCTTAAATGCTCGGGGAGTCTTTCATCGGTTACGGTTCTTTTTGACAAAAAACCTTTCATCAATTCACCGACAATATGCTCACTGTCTGCCGCACTTCCGCCGTTGCCGCAGACTAAAACTTTTCCGCCGTTTTTGTATGTAGAAATTATAAGCTCACGCGCATTTTCAATAGCTTCTTTACAAGAAGACAGTTCGGGATATCTTTTCAATAAATTTTCCATTTTACTCATCCTTTTCTGTTCATTGATGCTACGGACAATGCCGCATAATCTCCGATATTTTCTTCAAGCTTTGCAGGTAAAACCTCACAGGCAGAAAGAGAAAAACCGAGACACTCTTTTGAGAGAACCTTTTCCATTGACTTTCTGATAAGGTTTTCGCTTCTCTGGAATATACTGCCGAGAACTATTCTTTCGGGATTTAAAATATCAACAAGAATACTCAAACCTCTGCCTAACATTTCTCCGCAGAGTCTGTAAATTTCAAGTGCATCTGCTTCGTTCTTATTTGCACAATCGGCAATAGTTTTTGCGCTGATGTTTTCAAGCTCTGACATATCCTTACAGAATGAAACGCTTTCACCCATCTGTAATTTTTCAAGGGCATAAGTTTTTCCGAGCTGAGCGATTCCGCCTCCCGAACAAAAGCCTTCAAACGAACCCGCTTTACCGTAACCTACGGGTCCGAAGGAATTTAGTCTTATGTGACCGACCTCACCCGCCATATCATTTGC
>JAFRZS010000074.1 GCA_017442445.1 Clostridia bacterium | reverse complement strand
TCGCAGTAAGGACCCGTCAACTCAGGTAGGCGCCTGTATTGTAAATGATAACAACAGAATTATGTCGGTAGGCTACAACGGCTTCCCTAAGGGCTGTGATGACGATGAATTTCCGTGGGACCGTGAGGGAGAAGAATATGATACAAAATACCCCTATGTCTGCCACGCAGAACTCAATGCAATTTTAAACAGCGGCGGTAATAATTTGCAGGGATGCAGAATTTATGTCGCACTTTTCCCCTGCAACGAATGTGCCAAAGCTATAATTCAGAGCGGAATAAGAGAAGTTATTTATATCTCTGATAAATATAGCGGTACTCCCGCCAACCGTGCTTCAAAGAGAATGTTTGATGCTGCGGGAATCAAATATACAAAACTCACTTCATTACCCGATGAAATTCTCATAAATTTCAGAGAGGATGACATCTAATTGAAAATCGGCATTTTGGGCGGTACCTTTGATCCTCCTCACAACGGACATCTTCATCTTGCAAATTGCATCGCTGATGAATTAAACCTTGATAAAATCATCATAATCCCCGCTTTTGCTGCACCTCACAAAACGGATAAGAAAACATCTTCTGCCGAAGACCGTTTTAATATGTGTAAGCTCTGCTTCAATTCTGATTTTTTTGAAGTGAGTGATATTGAAATAAACAGAGGCGGTAAAAGTTATACCATAGATACTCTAACGGCTCTTAAAGAAAAATATCCCGACGATGACTTTTATCTGATAATCGGTTCAGATATGCTTGAATATTTTTCCAAATGGTATCGCTATGAAGATATTTTAAGACTGTGCACACTTTGTTGTGTCGGAAGAGAAAATAAAGCTCTTTCTCTTCCTGATTTTTTCACTGATAAAAATCAGGTATATCTTTCCTCAGCAAAGCCTCTTGAAATGAGCTCAACTTTTATCAGAAATGCAGTTAAAAATTGCACGGACATCAAAGGCTGTCTGCCGGAGAATGTTGCACACTATATAAATGAAAGGAAGCTTTATCTTGACTGACTATCTGAAACTCGCAGAAGAAATGGAAAGTCCGAGAAGATTTAACCATTCGGTGAATGTAGCAAAGACAGCGGTTGAACTTGCTGAAAAGTACGGCGCTGATGTTGAGAAAGCTTACCTTTGCGGAATTTTACATGATATAATGAAAGACAGGAGCAGAAACGAACAGCTTCAGGTTATACATTCTGCAGATATTGTCATGAGTCATGTTGAAATTGCAAATCCGAAACTATGGCACTCAATTGCAGGTTATGCTTACCTTAAAACAAAGCTCGGTATAACAGACCTTGACACACTCAATGCTGTCAGATACCACACAACCGCAAGAGCTGATATGAGTGTACTTGAAAAGGTCATATATATTGCGGATTATATTTCAGAAGAACGCGATTATAACGGGGTTGACGAAATGCGCAAGGCTGCTCAGATTTCACTTGAACAGGCGATGTTTATTGCGCTTCAGTTTACAATCTCCGATTTATCAAATAAAAAAATGGTGATTTCGCCGTACAGTTTAGATGCTTATAATCAGCTGAATGTTGATTACTATATGAAAGGAAAGATCATATGACACCAAAAGAATTAGCTCTCAGCGCAGTTAAAATCCTTGACGATAAAAAAGCTATGGATATTTCTGCAATAGCCATTGAGGAGCTCACTATTGTTGCGGATTATTTTGTTCTTGCAACAGCAACTTCAAACACACACGTCAGAGCACTTGTTGACGATGTGGAATTTCATTTACAGGAGCAGGGTATTGAACCCTTAAGAATTCAGGGGCGTTCAACAGGTTGGACCTTGCTTGATTACGGCAGTGTAGTCGTTCATATTTTCCAGAAGGAAAACAGAGAACTTTATAACCTTGAACGTTTGTGGGCAGATGCTCCCGTTTTAGATTTAAGTGATATATTAACAGATTAAAGGATGATAAAAAATGAACTATGATTTTAAAGCCACAGAACAAAAATGGCAGGCAAAATGGGAAGAAGCAAAAGTATTTGAGGCACAGGATAATTCCGATAAGCCTAAATTCTACGGACTTGTTGAATTCCCCTATCCGTCAGGTGCAGGTATGCACGTCGGTCACATCAAGGCTTACAGCGGTCTTGAAGTTGTATCAAGAAAAAGAAGACTCCAGGGCTACAATGTACTGTTCCCCATCGGTTTTGATGCTTACGGTCTTCCGACAGAAAACTATGCAATCAAGACAGGTATCCACCCCAGAAAAGTTACTGACATGAATATTGAAAAATTCACAAGTCAGTTGAAGAGAGTCGGGTTCTCATTTGACTATTCAAGAGTAGTTGATACAACAGACGACAAATATTACAAATGGACTCAGTGGATTTTCCTCAAGATGTTTGAAAACGGACTTGCTTTCCGCGATAAGACTCTTGTTAACTACTGTCCGTCATGTAAGGTTGTTCTTTCAAACGAGGACTCACAGGGCGGCAAGTGCGACATCTGCCACAGCGATGTTGTTCAGAAATCAAAAGATGTATGGTACTTGAGAATTACAGAATATGCTGACAAGCTTCTTGAAGGTCTTGATGATGTTGATTATCTTCCCAACATCAAGCTTCAGCAGGTAAACTGGATCGGTAAATCCCGCGGT
>JAFRZS010000073.1 GCA_017442445.1 Clostridia bacterium | reverse complement strand
GATTGATAATTTTATCAATCGAATCCTTTAATACCTCAAATCCCATAAGAAGAATCAGGAATGAAACAATAACGGAGCTTATGTATTCTATTCTTCCGTGACCGAAGGGGTGTTCGGGATCAGCGGGTTTTGAAGCGATTTTAAAGCCTATCAGTGAAATTCCTGAGGAAGCTGCATCGGATAAGTTGTTGACGGCGTCTGCAGTAATTGAAATACTGTTAGTCAAAGAGCCGACAAGAAGCTTGAATACAGAGAGAATAACATTGACCAATATGCCGATTATACCCATCATAATACCGTAGGCAAGACGAACTTTTTCGTTTTTTATATCATCGCTGTTTTTAATGAATAATTTTGTCAGTAAGTTAACCATACAATCACCGTCTGTCAAGGATTTTTTTAGAGTATAACACGAATTAGAAAAAAATGCTATAAATATTTAAAATTAAGTGAAAAAGGTATTGCCGACTTGCACTATTCTGTGTTACAATGTATTGTATATAATTATGCGTACTTTGGAAAAGTATAGGGGGACATTAGTATGAAATGGACAGGATTGAATGAATTAAGAGAAAAATATCTCAACTTTTTTGAAAGCAAGGGACATCTCAAACTTCCGAGCTTTCCGCTTATTCCTCAGGGGGATAAGAGTTTGCTTCTTATCAACTCAGGTATGGCACCGATGAAAAAGTATTTCACAGGTGAAATCACACCTCCGAGAAACAGAGTTACTACTTGTCAGAAATGTATCAGAACACCTGATATCGAAAATGTAGGCAAAACTGCAAGACACGGTACATACTTTGAAATGCTCGGTAATTTCTCATTCGGCGATTACTTCAAGAGAGAAGCAATTTCATGGGCATGGGAGTTCTGTACAAAGGTAATCGAGCTTCCCGTTGACAGACTTTATATCAGTGTTTATCTCGAAGACGATGAAGCATATGATATCTGGACAAAGGAAATCGGCATAGCTGAAGACCATATGGTTCGTTTCGGCAAAGAGGACAACTTCTGGGAGCACGGTACAGGACCTTGCGGACCTTGCTCTGAAATCTATTTTGACAGAGGCGAAAAATACGGTTGCGGTTCTCCTGATTGTAAAGTAGGTTGCGAATGCGACAGATATATTGAGTTCTGGAACCTTGTTTTCACACAGTTCTCATCTGACGGAGAAGGCAACTATACAAACCTTGAAAAACGCAACATAGATACAGGTATGGGACTTGAAAGACTTGCTTGTATCTGTCAGGATGTTGCAAATCTCTTTGAAGTTGATACAGTTCAGAACATAATGAAGCACATTATGGATATCTCAGGTATTAAGTATCACGAAGACGAAAAAAATGACGTTTCTCTCCGTGTTATCACAGACCATATCAGAAGCACAACATTCATGGTTGGTGACGGTGTTATGCCATCAAACGAAGGCAGAGGCTATGTTTTACGCCGTTTACTCCGTCGTGCTGCTCGTCACGGCAGACTTTTAGGTATAAAGGATTCCTTCCTTTATGAAGTAGCAAAAACAGTTATCAAAGAAAATGAATCTGCATATCCTCTTTTGGTTGAAAAGCAGGATTATATCATCAAGATTATTAAAAACGAAGAAGAAAACTTCGCAAAGACTATTGATACAGGCTTACAGATTCTCAACGAAATGATTGAAAATCTTGAAGGCACAGTATTGTCAGGTGAAGATGCATATAAGCTTTCCGATACTTACGGCCTTCCCTTAGACCTTGCAAAAGAAATTCTTGAAGAAAAAGGTTTGACAATAGACGAAGCAAGATTTACAGAAATCTCACTTGAACATAAGCGTCACAACCGTGAAGTTCAGATGAACCTCGCAGGCAGTGCATGGAAGAATACAGAAAACGCAACAGAGGGACTTGACTCAACAGCTTTCTGCGGTTATGAAACAACAGAAACAGAAGCTAAGGTTATAGCAATCATCAAAGACGGCGAAAAAGTTGAATATGCTGAAAACGGTGATGCAATAACAGTAGTTCTTGATAAGACATCTTTCTACGGTGAAAGCGGCGGTCAGGCAGGCGATAACGGTAAAATTATCGGCGCTGATTATACTGTATCCGTAATGACAACAGGTAAAACACATGATGCTATAATGCTTCATCACGGCGTTCTTGAAGAAGGTGAAAGCATCAAGGTAGGCGACACAGTAACTGCAAAGGTTGACGAGTTTGCAAGAAACTCAACAAAGCGCAATCATACAGCAGCTCATATTTTACAGGCAGCATTGAGAAAGGTTCTCGGTTCACATGTTGAACAGGCAGGTCAGCTTGTTAATGCAAATCAGGTGCGTTTTGACTTCACACACTTTGCGGCTATGACAGCTGAAGAGTTGAAGAAGGTTGAAATGCTTGTAAACGAAACAATACTCAATGCACTTGAAGTTGAAACTTCAGAAATGGGAATTGAAGAAGCAAAGGCACTCGGTGCTATGGCATTGTTCGGAGAAAAATACGGCGATGTTGTAAGAGTTGTTAATGTCAAGGGCTTCTCAATTGAGCTTTGCGGCGGTACACATGTTGACAATACTGCAAAATTAGGTTTATTCAAGATTGTTTCTGAGTCATCTGTTGCAGCAGGTGTCCGCAGAATTGAAGGTGTAACAGGTTTCGGTACACTTGATTTCATCGATAACAAGGTTCAGCTTATAAATAATACTGCAAAGAATCTCAAGGTTGCTAATGTCAACGAGCTTGAAACAAGAGCTGCAGGCGTTATGGCTGACCTCAAAGCAAAAGAAAAAGAAGTTGATGCTCTTTCACAGAAGCTTTCAGCTATCAAAGCACAGTCAATTATGGATTCAGGAAAAGAAATAAACGGAGTTTCCGTGATTTCTGTAGTTATGGAAAATGTTGAACCCAATGATTTGAGAAAAATGTGTGATGATATCAAGGCATCAGACGGTGATAAGGTAGCGGTTCTCATTTCAAAGAACACACAAAAAGGTGTACTCAACATAGCAACAGCTTGTTCTGTATCTGCAGTCAAGAAGGGCGCTCACGCAGGTAACCTTGCAAAACAGGTAGCCGCTATTGCAGGCGGTTCAGGCGGCGGCCGTCCTGACGGAGCTATGGCAGGCGGTAAGGACATTACCAAAGCAGAAGAAGCAAGTGAAGCAGTATATTCTATGGTAGAAGAAATGCTTAAATAAACTTTGGCTAAATTTGCCCATAGCACCATTTTTCGTTCAGCGATGTATCTTGATACTATCGCTTCGCTCAAAACGGCACTCTGAACAAATTTATCTCAAACTATATAAAATCATTTTATTTAATTGGGTGAGGGCGAAAGCCCTCCCGACATTCTGCATTTTGCATTCTGCATTCTGCATTTACCAAGGGGGAAATATGGATTGTATTTTTTGTAAAATAGTCAGTGGCGAAATTCCGTCAAAGAAAGCCTATGAAGACGAAAATGTTTTAGCTTTCTATGACCTTGAGCCTCAGGCACCGGTACACATTCTGGTTATACCTAAAGAACATATTACATCTGCGGCTGAAATAGATGAATCTAACAGCTCAGTTATTTCAAAAATATTTGAAGCTATTGCAAAAATAGCAAAAGAACTTGATTTAAAAGACGGCTTCAGAGTCGTAACAAACTGTGGCGATGCCGCAGGTCAGACAGTCAAGCATTTACATTATCATTTGCTTGGCGGCAGAGATTTTACCTGGCCTCCGGGCTGATAAAATTTGAAAGGGTTTGGAGCTGATCTGAAATGGCGCGGCCTTTGTTGGTTATCGGTTTTGTTTTCCTTTTTTCGTTAATTATAATCAACGATCTTTTTTCGGCAGTTTCGTGGATTTATATGGTAATCCTGATAGGCTTATCATTGTTGACAATCCCGTTTCTTGTAAAGAAGAAAGGTATATTGGCATCTGTTATATGTCTGACGGTAACAGCGGCATATATATTGATGTTTGCGTTTTCAACGTTGGATTACAAACCTGCGCTAAAATACGAAGGCAAAGACAGAGAAGTAATAGCTCAGGCTCTGGATTATCCCGAAATGTCAGGTAGCGGTATGTCATGTACGGTGCAACTGAAAGAAATTTCGGGAAATGAAACAGACATTAAAGCTAAAGCGTATTTTTCAAAAGGCTGCTATTTCAAACCCGGCGAGATACACAGCTTCAAAGCTGAAATCAAAGGTATGGATACTAAAAAAGGTACGGAAAGGTATCTTTTATCTGAGGGTATGTATCTTCAGCTTAAAGTTGACAGTAAAACTGAGTTTATATCCGAAGATAAATCGTTAGTAAGCTTTTTTACCGATCTCAGAAAAACCTTGTCTGACAGACTGAACAGTTCGCTGAGTAAAGATGTATCAGGTTTTTCAAATGCGATTTTTCTTGGTGAAAGTTCTTTTATGGACGATGAAACCGTTGAGGCTTTTAATATAACAGGCAGTTCTCATATACTTGCAGTATCAGGCTTACATATGAGTGTGTGGGTATTGGCGCTTTATAACTTACTGCGAAAACTCGCTGTTAATGAAAAGATTGCATCTGCTGTAGGAATACTTCTTTTCCTTGTACTTTTGTTTCTGATAGGCTTCAGGTATTCTCTTTTAAGATCGGGAATAATGATTATAGTATTGCTTTCAGCCAATTTCTTCGGACGCGAAGCTGATTCAAAAAATTCACTCGGTCTTGCAGTTTTGATAATATGCATGATGAATCCGTTTTCGGTTATGAG
>JAFRZS010000072.1 GCA_017442445.1 Clostridia bacterium | reverse complement strand
TACATTGTGTGACTCAATTTTCTGTGTTGCGATTATAAACGCTATAAGTGACACACCTACACCCATAATAACATTTCTTCCGACTTCTTTTATTCTCATAAGTGCTTTATAAGCTATTGTCAGAAGAATGAATGAGTAAATAAATGAAAATCTGTAGGGAAGATCATTCGGGAAATGCAGACCGTGCCAGATATAGTTGAGATAGTTTGTATTGAAACTTACAAAGATTACAACCAAAAGAGAAAGTGAAATGATTTTTTCTTTTTTGCTGATAGTTTTTGTAAACGCAAACAGAGGGACAAGAATAAGTGCAGCTAT
The DNA here is from genome assembly GCA_017442445.1 of Clostridia bacterium. Lineage (GTDB taxonomy): Bacteria > Bacillota > Clostridia > Oscillospirales > Acutalibacteraceae > RGIG2945. Next base: position 3,490 of record JAFRZS010000072.1, on the reverse strand, counting down.
ACCGCAATATACATTAGGTAAAACAACATCTCCGCTGCTTCTGATTGTAGGAGTAACAGAAGCGATATGATTTGCAAGGAAATCAAATACGTTGAAATATGTTTTGAATTCTTCAGGGAAAGTGCCGGATGTTGCCGAACAGTTTTTAAGAATGAAATAAACAGGAACTAAAGCACATGCCGCAAGTGCAGCTGAAAGAATTGCAGAGAATGCGAATGTAACACCGGAATTTATAAATCTTGAAGCAAAGAAATTTTTAATTTTCTCCGAGAATTTAAGTCTGCCCTCGGGCTTCGTTCTGATAATACTTGTTGCATTGTAGTGCATGAAATAATAAGCAATAAAGTATATGACAGAGAAAATACATATCATAAATGCCATGTAGTAGCTTGAGAAAAACATAATAGTCAAAGCAGTGATAAAGCAAAACGGTTTGCCTTTATTTATGATATTTTCAATTCCGAGGATTACAAAGGGGAGAATGTACATAGCATCTATCCACATGACATTCCAATAATAAGCTATAAAATATCCGCAGAAGGAATACATAATACCGAAAGCGGCAATTGATAAATCATTCCTGTTGTGATTTTTCTTCAGATAATATGCAAAAGCACTGCTTGAAAGAGATGCCTTGAGAAGGACGATAAGTGCGATGAAATCGGTAATATCAACATGCTTAAAGAGAATTACAAGCCAGGAAAGAGGACTTGAAAGGTAGTTGAAGAAGTTACCGAGGAAACTGCTTCCCATACCGCTGTTGAAGGAATAGAGGAAGGTTTCGCCGTTTTTGATTCTATCTAAAAGTTCTCCGAAAAGAGGGCCGTATTGATGGTATAAATCCATTCTCAGAATTGTGATATCGCCGAAAGGCACCATATCAAAACAAAAATATACAAGTGTCATTAAAATTGCAGTAGCAAAAAACGCAATTATTACAAACAGGTTTCGTTTAAAGAAATTCTCTTTCTTTTTTAACAGTGTGTTTTCGTACATATATATAATCAGACCTTTCAGAAGTTTGAAAATTCATATGTATAGGATACCACAAACCTTATGATTTTTCAATTGCTATTTTGTAAACAATTGTTCTAAATCAGGACAAGATTTAATAGAATTTAAAGAACAAAGTATTAAAGGTGATGAAATGAAAAACTTTATTGAAGCGTCAAAAATTTTGCCGGAAAGACTCCACGGTGCATTGAGCAAAATAAATCCCGAACTGGCGTGTGATATTCAGGAGATAAGGGTAAGAGCTAACAAGCCTCTCGTACTTGTAATAAAAGGTGCAAGTGCATTTATAACCTATAATTCCAGAATATCGTTTCTGCTACCTGAAAATGCGGTGGCTGTGACACACGAAGAGGTTGAGCAGGTTTTTAATAATGCTTGTGGATATTCTGTACACAGTCATCTGAAAAATATTTCACGAGGTTTTGTGACCTTAAAAGGCGGTCACAGGGTAGGAATAGCGGGTGAAGCGATTATTGAAGACGGAAGAATAAGCGGTATTAAAAATATATCCTCGCTTAATATTCGTATTGCCCGTGAGCATAAGGCTGCTGCAGATGATGTGATCAGATATATTTATACAGGCAATCTGAAAAGTATTATAATTGCAGGTCCGCCGCTATCAGGCAAAACAACAATGCTCAGAGATATCGCAAGACAGCTCTCGGGTTTAGAATTATCACGTTACTATAAAACGGTTATTGTTGATGAACGAAATGAAATTTCAGCATCTGACCTCGGAATAGCGCACACTGACCTCGGATTGAATACTGATGTTTTATCTTCATATCCGAAGGGTGAGGGAATATTGTGTGCTTTGAGAGCATTGTCGCCCGATATTATTCTTTGTGATGAGGTAGGATTTATAAATGAAGTTATGGCAATTGAAGAAGGTATAAATTCCGGTGTAAAGTTCATTGTAAGTGTTCATGCATCTGATAAAAATGAATTACTTTCGCGTCCGCAGAGTAAAAGGCTTATTCTCTCGGGAGCGTTTGATAAAGTGGTTTTGTTGAAAAACAGCAGCAATCCGTGTTGTATTGACAGGATTTTTGAAGCGAGGGAGTTAGAAGATGAAATTCGCGGCAGCAATTCTTTCGGTGATATTATGCACTCTGACAGGGAACTACTTTACAAGGCGTGATTCTGAGAGAGTGAAGATAATAGAAGAAATTTTACTTATGATTCAGATTATTTCTTCAGAAATCAGATACTCAAAAACCGCCCTCAATGTAATTGTTCATAAGCTTTCTGAGAACAGAGGTTTGGCAAGACTTGAATTTTTATCAGGGTGCAGAAAAATGCTTGAATCGGAAGCTTTTCCGCAATCGTGGAAAACGAGTGTTGAAAAATCTCAGGTGAATTATGAAGAGAGAGTGCTTTTGCTATCTTTCGGAGCAGGTCTGGGGACAAGTGATGTTGAAGGACAGCTTTCAAACTGTGAATTACATAAAGCGCTGTTTGAAAATAATCTTCAAAATGCAAGAGAGCAAAGTAACCGACTTGGAAAGCTTTATACTTCTTTGGGTGTGCTTGGAGGTATTCTTGCTGCTTTGATAATTGTCTGAAAAGAAAAGGTGAGAAAATGGATGTAGCTTTTGTTGTTAAAATAGCCGCAATAGGAATAATTGTTGCTGTTATAAATCAGATACTGGCAAGGTCAGGCAGAGATGACTATGCTTTACTTACAGCACTTGCGGGAATTGTTGCGGCACTTTTGATGCTGATTCCGAAATTATATGAGCTTTATACCTCTGCTACATCAATATTTAATTTATGACGGTAGTTAAAATTGCGGCAATTGTAATTGTAGCCGCCATACTTTCTTTGATTGTCAGACAGTATAAGGGTGAATATTCACTTGTTATTCAGCTTAGCGGTATTTTGCTTGTGATTCTTGTAGCTCTGTCAACAATCAGTTCGCTTTTTGAACAGATTACTTCAGTTATGACGGATTCACAGATCGATTCTGATTTTGTAAATCTTATCATAAAAATCCTCGGGATTTCTGTAATAATCGAATTAAGCGCCGATATCTGCAGAGATACAGGTAATTCTGCTTTAGCGTCGAATGTTGAATTTTTAGGTAAAATTATAATTCTATCAATGACTTTCCCCATGATTAAAACCCTTGTGACCTTCATATCAGGATTGTTTTAAGGAATTTGTGATGAAAAAAATATTTGTATTTTTAAGTATATTCTTTTTTATTTTTCTCTCAATGCCAACGGTACACGCACAAGACGAGGATTTTTTAAAAAAGCAGTATGAAGCTTTGGGTGTAGACGAAATGCTTGATGTCCTTGACGACGATACACTTGCTTTGCTTGATGATTTAGGCCTTAACGAAATAAATTTTGAATCCCTTTTCAATGTCTCACCGGGAAAGGTTTTCTCTCTTTTAATTCAGATCATAAGAGGAAAAGTAGCATCGCCGGTAAAAATACTTGTCACATTATTTTCAATTGTGCTGTTGTTT
>JAFRZS010000071.1 GCA_017442445.1 Clostridia bacterium | reverse complement strand
CATAATAAATTCTTATGATTACTGTAACATTCTATACCAAGAACGGCGGTATCGGTGGTTTTGAAGCCACAGGTCATTCCGGTCTTGATGAATCAGGTAAGGATATCGTTTGTGCCGCAGTTTCATCTGCTCTTTACATGGCAGTTAATACGATAACAGAGGTACTCCTTATTATCGCAGAAATTACGGTTAACGATGACGGATTTACGAAATTGAATTTGTAGGAAAACGATGTTCAGCACTCACAGGAGATTTTAAAGGGATTGGAAGTTCATTTGAAGGAACTTGAAAAACAATATCCCGAAAACATTAAAGTAGTTTACGGAGGTGTCGATAATGCTTAAAATTAACATTCAATTATTTGCTCATAAAAAAGGTATGGGTTCGACAAGAAACGGTCGTGACTCAGAATCAAAGCGTCTTGGCGCAAAAAGAGCTGACGGACAGTTCGTTCTTGCAGGTAACATCCTTGTAAAACAGCGCGGAACACACATCCATCCCGGCAACAATGTTGGCAGAGGATCAGATGATACATTGTTCGCACTTATTGACGGTGTTGTTAAGTTTGAACGTATGGGCAGAGACCGCAAAAAGGTCAGCGTTTACGCAGAGCAGTAATAATTTTATAAGCATTGAGGCAGAGCATTAAGCTCTGCCTTTTTTTCTTTATCTTTTTGATGTGCAACTAAAATATGCAAAAATTGCATATTTAAATTAATGAGATATGCAATATATGCATAAAGAACTTGCATATTATAAATAATAGTGGTATAATATGTGCAAGGAGTGGTGTTATGACATTACGAGAACTTAGAGTGAGTAAAGGAATCACACAAAAAATGGCCGCAGATTTTGTCGGAGTACCATTAAGGACTTACTCAAATTATGAAAATGATCCCTCAAAACAAACAAGCATTAAATATGATTATATGTTGAAAAAATTATATGACTATGGCTATGTGGACGAAGAAAACGGAATTTTAACATTGGACGAAATAAAAAAAATTTGCGTAAATGTCCTTTCGAAATATCCGGTAGAGTATTGTTATTTATTCGGTTCATATGCAAAGGGTAAGGCAACACCGATAAGTGATGTTGATTTGATGATTAGTACCTCACTTTCAGGATTGAAATTTTATGGTCTGGTTGAGGAGTTAAGGGACAAGCTTAAGAAAAAGGTTGATGTTCTTGACCAAAAACAACTTGTCAACAATTTTGAAATTACAAATGAAATCTTAAAGGACGGTATTAAAATTTATGGATAACATAAAAAATGATGTTTATTATGTTAAAAAAATGCTGAAAGACATTGGATTTATCATAGAAAAAACAGAGGGGATAGATGTCGATAAGCTCAAAGAAAACGAGGTTTTGTGTGATTCGGTTCTTTTCAGACTTATACAAATATCTGAAAATTCAGTAAAGCTTAGTGCTGTTTTCAGAGAAACTCATGATGATATTCCGTGGCAGGCGATAAAAGGCATGAGAAATAAGATTGTTCACGATTATGGCGATGTAAACTTTGATATTATATATCAGACAATATCCGATGATATTCCTGAAATCTTTGAAAAACTGAAAAGTATTCTTATGTGATATTTTATGCAAAAAACCAGGTGTTTCATGATGTGTACTTTTTATGAGTATTGATTGTTTATACAATAGAATAAAAATTTGAGCGGGTTGCAAAAACGGCACTCGCTTTTATCTTTTATGTTGAATTATAATATAAAATATGATATACTTTGAAAAAGCGATTGGAGGTAATTTTATGAGCTTATTTTTAAATGCAAAACCTGTATGGGTAAAAGGTGAGGAAAATTCACTGAATTACAGAGCACAGTTCAAAACAGTTTTTGAAGCAGATATAAATAAGAGTTATACACTGAATATAGCTGCGGCTAATGTTTACAGCTTAAAAATCAACGGTAAATTTGTAGCTTACGGCCCTGCAAGAGCCGGTAGAGGTGTTTTCAGAATTGACAGATTAGATGTTAATAAAAACCTTACAAATGGCACAAATGTTATTGTTATTGAGGTTTGTGCATACAATGCAAACTCATATGCAATGATTATGCAGAACGGATTTTTACAGGCTGAGCTGTTAGAAAATGATGCACCTGTTTTGTGGACGGGCGAACATTTCACAGCAAGACAGAATCCTTACTATATCAGAAAAACTCAGAGATACAGCTTCCAGAGACCTTTTGCTGAAAGCTATATCTATAACGAAGTGGAAGATGATTTTACCACATCTTTTGAAAATAACGGTGATTTAGCTTTATATGAAACCGAGGCGAAAACTCTTATTGAAAGGAATGTTCCATATCCTCAGTATGAAAAAATTGAAGCTGAGTATATTTCATCGGGAACACTTGATTTTTTTGAGCCTGAAACATATAAGAGAGACCGTTCAACAAAGCCTAATGATAAGATGATAGGCTATCCTATGGAAGAACTTGATTTATTCCAGACTGATGATGCACAGAAGATGAAGTTCACAAAGGGCGAAATTGCAGATATAAATAATATCGGCGAAAAAGAATACATAATCAAAAAATTCCCCCACAATGCAACAGGCTTTTTCAGACTTTCCGTAAATTGCGAAAAGCCGACAACAATTTATGTTTTATATGACGAATTGCTTTTAGGCGATACAGTTGATTTCTTGAGAATGGACTGTGCAAATGCATTGAAATATGAATTATGTGCAGGTGAACATGAATTACAGGTTTTCACAACATACACAATGCACTATGTTCAACTCACAGTATTAAAGGGAAAAGCTGAAATCAAAGAATTTTCAATGATTGAATATAAGCATCCGCCTGTAAAAAAAGAATTGAAATTTGAAGACGAAGCAATTCAGAAAATCGCAGATGCGGCATTAGAAACATTCAAACAGAATGCAGTTGATATTTTCACAGACTGCCCCTCAAGAGAAAATGCAGGTTGGCTTTGCGACAGCTTCTTTACGGCAAGAACAGAATTTTGCCTTAAAGGTAAAGCAGAAGTTGAAAAGAATTATCTTGAAAATTTCTTGCACGAAGAAAACTACATAGAATTGCCTGAGGGCATGTTGCCGATGTGTTATCCTGCAGATCATCTCGACGGTTGGTTCATACCTAACTGGGCGATGTGGTTTGTACTTGAACTTTATGAGTATAAAGAAAGAACAAACGATATCGAGTTTGTAGAGCGTTGTAAGACCAAGGTTTACAAGTTGCTTAAACTCTTAGCTGAATATGAAAACGAGGACGGACTCCTTAACCGTTTGCCCGGTTGGATTTTTATTGAATGGTCAGAGGCAAATGATTTTGTAAGAGATGTAAGTTATCCGTCAAATATGATTTATTATGCCGCATTGAGTGCAACATCAAAGCTTTATGATGATGCTGAATTGTTGTCAAAAGCTAAAAAGCTCAGAGAAACGATTATTGAAAAATCATATAACGGCGAGTTCTTCGTTGATAACTCAAGAAGAAACGATGAAGGTGTATTTGTAAACACAGATAACATTTCAGAAACTTGTCAGTATTATGCTTTCTTCTCAAAAGTTGCAACACCTGAAGAATTCCCCGAACTCTTTGAACGCATGATGAATGAATTCGGTCCCTTCAGAGATTGTGAAAAGGTGTGGCCGAATGTTCATAAATCAGCGCCCTTTATCGGTAACTTTTTAAGACTTGATATCCTCAATCAGTACGGATATAAAGATAAGGTAATTGATAACATCAAAGGCTACTTCTTATATATGGCTGAACAGACAGGAACACTTTGGGAAAAAGCAGAGCCCAGAGCAAGTTGTAATCACGGATTTGCAAGTCACGTTCTTTATTGGCTGGTATAAAAACGAAAATAAGCTGTAAAAAAACGAAAGTTTTTTTACAGCTTATTTACATCCCATTAATTTTCAGAAAATACCTGTAAGGAATATTTCAAGTCCTATAATTATAAGAATTATTCCACCGAAAATTGAAGTCTTATTTGATAACTTTGTTCCGAATTTTTTACCGATTAAAACACCGGCAAAGCAGGTTATAAATGTAACAACAGCAATTATCAAAACTGAAATTATTGCCATTATTAAGTTCTGATCTGCAATCGTAAAGCCTACGGATAAAGCGTCGATAGATGTTGCGACACCCTGAACAAGAAGTGTTAGAAGTGAGAGCTTTGGTGCACATTCGTCACAGGCGCAATCCTTGTTTTTGATACCGTCTATCAGCATTTTACCGCCTATGTAAGCGAGTAAAATAAGTGCGATCCACGGAATGAATTTTTCAAATGCTTTGAATTTCTGAACGATTGTATGTACGCAAATCCAGCCGATCATCGGCATAAGTCCCTGAAAAATTGCAAAGACACCTGATATACCGAAAATTTTCGGCAACTTCATTTTAGGCTCGTTAAGGCCGTTAGCAAGTGATACCGAAAAAGCATCCATAGCAAGTCCGAGTCCTAAAAGAAAGCTTGTAGCGATAAAAGAAAAAGTTATTTCCAAATTAACCTCCGATTATAATAAAGCTTCTATGTAATCAGCATAAAGCTTACCGATAAATTCAGCGCCCTTTGCTGTCGGATGGACACCGTCAGCAGCATAGGTGAGCGGATCATCACCGATAAAAGCAGAATGAAGCAAACCGTCTGTCGGAAGATATACATCGGCATACTCTCTTGCAAGTTTACGGATAATATCAATTTTAAAATTAAGGTCTTCGCGGAAAAAGTTCTTGTCATTAATCGGAATGAGGAAAGGCTCAATCATCATAAGCTTTGCGTTTGTTCTGTTTTTGATGGAATTAAGTATTATGCGGTATCTTTCTTCAAAAAGTACGTTGTCAAGCCACTGACGGTCTGACGCATAATGCCATACATCATTGATACCGATAAGAATTGATACGATATCGGGCTGAATGTCTATAAAATCCTTTTCAATTCTTTCGACAAGATCTTTTGTCTGATTTCCGCTGATGCCGAGATCAATAAATTCGAACTCAATTTCAGGATGACGCTCTTTTAAAATTTCTGAAGCGTATTTCGGATAACCTCTGCCTAAATCGTGAATGTTTTCGTAATCACGACCTGCATCTGTGATACTGTCACCTTGGAAGAGTAATTTGATTTTTTTCATAGTTTTCACCTCATATATTATTTTGATAAAAAGCTTCAATAACTTTTTGTGACATAGCTTTTAATTCGTCCATGTCCGATAACATACCGATTTCCTGACGAAATGCTGCCGCACCGCGTATGCCCTTGATGTACCATGCGGCGTGTTTTCGTGCTTCCATCATGCCGATTTTTTTGCCTTTGTAAAGGCAGAGTTTTTCAACATGGGAAAGCATTGTTTCCATTCTTTCTTCAATAGTGGGTGGGGACAAGAGGGTACCGTCTTTTAAATAAGCGTTAACTTGTTCAAATACCCAAGGGTTGCCCAGAGCACCTCTGCCAATCATTATAGCATCACAATTTGTGTAATCAAGCATATGTTTAGCAGTTTTTCCGTCAACGATATCGCCGTTACCTATAACAGGTATTGAAACTGCTTCTTTGACTTCTTTTATTATATTGAGGTTGACACTCGGAGCATACATCTGCTGACGGGTTCTGCCGTGAATTGTTATAGCAGAAGCACCTGCCTGTTGAATTCTTTTTGCAACCTCAACAGCATTAACTGAGTTTTCGTCCCAACCGGCACGGATTTTAACAGTTATGGGAATAGTGGTTTCTCTGACGACTGCTCTGACAATTTCTTCTATAAGCTCAGGATTTTTCATCAATGCAGAGCCACAGCCGTTAGAAACAATTTTCGGAGCAGGACAACCCATATTAATATCAATTATGTCGGGTTTGTTATCAAGAAGCAGATAAACCGCATGAGCCATAATCTGAGGATCACTGCCGAAAAGCTGTATTGCTGCAGGCCGTTCTTCTTCAGACAGAGCGATAAGCTCTTTAGATTTTCTGTCATGCATGGTAAGCCCCTTCGCGCTGACCATGTCGGTGACAACAAATGCCGCTGAATGTTCAACACAAAGCTCTCTGAATGCTCTGTCGGCAACTCCTGCCATAGGAGCCAGTATTGCTTTTCCTTTCAGATAATCTATAATCATTAATAATCTCCGAGTAAGTTATTATTTTCCGAGCGGACAAGGGTCTGCGCAATTCATTATTCTTTGATTGACCTACGTGAGCATAATCAATGAAAGAATTATAGCATTATTTCAATTCTATTTCAACAAAAAAACAGTAATTTAAGTGAAATAGGCGAAAGCTGTCAGTATTGACAGAAAAGCAAAATTAAATGCTGAGAATAAAAGAATATAATATCTGACTTTTTGAGGATTGTGTTTTGTGTATTCATTGAAAGTAATCAGACTTGCAAGAGATGAAATAAGTGTTCCGACTCCGCCGATGTTTACACCAATCAGGAGGTTAGCATAATCTTTTGTGAATTGTGAAAGTAAAATTGCAGACGGTACATTACTTATAAACTGACACGATATAATGCTGAACAATAAAGTGTTCTTGTCCAATAAATATGAGAAAATTTTCTGAACAATGTCTATCCTTGCCATGTTACCGGCAAATATAAAAAAGAAAACAAAGGTTAAAAGTAAAGGATAATCAACATCAGCCAAGGCTTTTTTGTCAGCAAAGAATAAAATAGGCGGAATCACAATCAGACCTATCCAGTAAGGAATCGTACGGAACACAATCGCAATCGACAGAATGAACAGGCACAGATATAAAAGTGATTTGTAAGGCGGCAGATGTACTTTTTCATCAGTCAATACCAAAGGCTCCTGCTTGACGAAAACTATACAGCAAACAGTTATCAGCAAAACCGACAATATAAAAGTCGGAGCCATAATTCCGACAAATTCAAGATTGTGAATATTGAATTTTGTATATAAATAAAGATTTTGCGGATTGCCGAAAGGGGTAAGCATACCGCCGAGATTAGCGGCGATATTCTGCATTATAAAGGTGAATGCCATGTATTTCTCTTTGCCTGTTGTGGTGAGAACAAAGTATCCCAACGGCAAAAATGTAAGTAAAGCCATATCATTTGCGATAAGCATTGAGCCGATAAAAGTTAT
>JAFRZS010000070.1 GCA_017442445.1 Clostridia bacterium | reverse complement strand
TTCTCTATATCTTCACCTCTGTAATTAACATCAGCATACAGATATATAGCAAATACGTTGTCAATCTGTGCGGGATAGGTTTCCTTTATCATACCGTCATAGACTATTCTGATGTTTAATCCCTCGTACAAATCCGGCGGGGGAACATTTGAAGAAGTTTTGGTCGATACCCATATCTTATCAGAAGAAGTTCTTTCAACGGTGTTTTCAAAAGGCTTTACAAGTATTGTGTTATTTGCAACCTGTAAAATTTCTGCATCAAAATATGTGCTTTTTACAGGCTGTGATTCAACTGTAATAATCGTACCTGTTTTGCTGTCAACCTCAATTCTTTCAACTATTTCTTTAGTGTTATAGATTTCTTTAGTAAACAAAATTATGTTTTTATCCTGCAAAAATGCTGTGCTGTAAACATATCTGACTCCGCCTTCAATCTGCTCATAGTTTCCGATTTCGTATTTGTACGGCAAACCGTGACCAAGAATTTTATTTGAAACATCAACCGGAATTCCGAGGTCTGTAAATAAGATGTGCTTAACATCACCGTATGTAAGTATCTCGGCATCTCTTCCGATTTCTTTCAGATATCGTTCAGCATAAGCTTCACACTGTTCCCGCATATATTTGTTTTCTTTAAGGTTTGGCTGCAAAGCTCTTTGTACATACTTTTCAGGGAACATCATTCGTATTGAATCTCCGTATCCTTCACCGTCTTCGGGATATTCAGCTTTAACAAATTTATATTCATCGCCATCAATATTAAATATATACACCGCCGGGCAAGTGTGTCCGCTTTGTGCCATAAAGTATCCGTCTTCGAATCCGTATTCAGTGTAATTTTCGTGAAGATATACTTTAATTTTACTTGAATATTCTTCAATTCCGTAAACGATGTGTCCTTCACTTACACATTCACCTTGTTTGAATTTTGATTTATTCATTTCAAGAATTGCCTGTGATATTGCCGTATTGAGTTTTGGATTATCTTCTGATATATCTTTAATTTTTGGATTTGTCATAAAGCATACAGCAATCGCAACAGATAATATGATAGCAATAAGCAATACCCAGAATGCAGGCTTCTTGTAATTTAATACAGATTTGATTCTCTGTTTTACACCAACCTCACCGAAAGCAAGAGGACAAGCGAGAAGCATTTTATGTGATACACTGCAGTTGACAAGAGCATCGGAGTAGGGGATTTTAATTTCTTCGCCCATTTCTTTTATAACTTTCTCATCACACGCAAATTCAATATCACGGCAAAGAAGAATATACGAAATCCACAATACAGGATTCAACCAATAAATCGTCAGAAGTAGAAAACCTAAAGGTTTCCATATATGGTCAAGTCTTTTAAGATGTGCTTTTTCATGTGCGATAATATATTCTGTATCGTTTTCGGTTACGCTTGACGGAATGTAAATCCTCGGCTTTAAAAATCCGAATATAAAAGGTGTATTTATTCTGTCGCATATAAAAATATTCTCTTTTATATTTATTGATTCTCTGACTCTTTTTTTAATTCTGATATAACTTATCAGGCCATAAAGAAGCATTACCGCTATTCCGATAACCCATAATAACGATGCAATAAATGTCAGAATTTGCAAAGGATCAGCACTGTTCGTAGGTTCAGGGGCAAAATAAGTTTGAATCGCGTATGTTGCAACTGCATCTACAATCGGAATATTACTCTCAATTGCAGGAATGCTGCTGTAAGCAAAATCACTCGGTATTGTATTAGCACTCGGGACTAAGCTGAAAATACTTTCAATTGAAAAAGGACATATAAGCCTTATAGCTACCAAACCCCAAAGAATAACTCTTATGTATTTAGGAGATTTCCTGAGAAAAAGTCTGAAAATTATTACCGCAAGTGCTATCCATGTTGCAGTAATACTCATATTCATAAGATAGAGAAAAACAGCTTCCATTTTAATCCTCCTTGTAATTGTCAATCATTTTCCTTATTTCTGCTAATTCTTTAGCGGAAATTTTCTTTCGTGAGGTAAATGCCGCAAAAAAAGCGGGGAGAGAGCCATCAAAAGTGTCTTCTACAAATTTTTCACTTTGCAGTGAATTTAATTCTGATTTTGTGATTAAAGAGGTAACGGTACCTTTCTCGTTTTTGAAAATTCCTTTTTCACAAAGTCTTTTTAAAACCGTATAAGTTGTTGATTTTTTCCAGTTAAATTCCTGCTCACAAATTTTAACCAGTTCGGTTGATGAAACAGGTTCGTTACTCCATATCAAATCTGCAAACCTTGATTCTACAGCACCCATCTGATAATCATTCATAAAATCACTCCTTTGTTCTACAGCTTGTAGACTAATATCAGTTTACACGATGTAGACCGATTTGTCAATAAAAAAATGACTGTTATTTTGAACAGTCATTTTAGTAGTTATTTATACACTTTCAACAATATCCCGCATTGAATAAAGACCGGGCTTCTTGTTATAAAGGAATATTGCGGCATTTACGGCGCCAACTGCAAAAATTTCCTTTGAAGCGGCGGAGTGGGAGAGTTTAATAACTTCGTCACGACCCGCAAAAATAATTTCATGCTCACCGACGATTGTACCGCCTCTTACTGAGTGAATGCCAATTTCATTCTTTGTTCGTTTTTCTCGTTTAGCTTGACGGTTATATTCGTATTCAGGTTTTTCACTCATTGCAGATGCAACTGAATCAGCAAGCATCAAAGCTGTTCCGCTCGGCGCATCAATTTTCTGATTATGATGCATTTCAACGATTTCAACATCGAATTCGTTACCGAGAACCTTTGCAGCCTTAAAAGCTAATTCTTGTAAAAGATTTATGCCGAGTGACATATTCCCTGAGAAAAAGAGAGCAACCTTTTTTGAAGATTCCGAAATATCGTTTTTCTGTTCTTCGCTAAGTCCTGTTGTTGAAATGACAGCAGGACAATTATTTTTAAGTGAATATTTCAATATACCTGCAAGTGCATTGGGATGTGAAAAATCTATAATAACATCAGCTTTACCGTCAAAATCTTCAGCAGACTTATAAACAGGGAAAGATGCAGATTCCTCAGTATTTATATCAACACCTGCAACAATTCTGCAATCGTCGCGTTTTTTTACGCAATCGGTAATAACTTTACCCATGTGACCGAAGCAGCCACACAAAAGGATATCAACCATTTTTATACCTCTTAAATTTAAACTTAATTAAAACTTATACCAAAGCATGATTTTTTAATGCCTTAATTAAAACAGCTTTGTCAGAATCAGACATTTCAGCTAAAGGCATACGGCAAGAACCGACATTGAAATTCATAAGATTCATTGCTTCTTTAACAGGAATGGGGTTGACATCAACGAATAAATCGTTGCAAAGATCAAGATATTTAAGCTGCATATCAAGACAACCCTTAATATCACCGTTAAGTCCCTTCATTGCCATTTCATGAGTTTCTCTGGGAAGAATGTTGGAGAGAACAGAAATAACACCTTTACCGCCACAAGCCATAATGGGAGCTATCTGGTCATCGTTACCTGAATAGATATCAAGATTATCACCACAGAGAGCTTTAATCTTCAATACAGCTGAGATATCACCTGATGCTTCTTTTGTAGCAACAATTCTCTCGTGCTTTGCAAGTTCAACATATGTTTCAGGTTTGATTGTCATACCTGTTCTTGAAGGAACATTGTAGAGAATAATTGGTTTTGTAAGTCTGTCAGCAAGATAAGTGAAATGCTTGATAAGACCTGCCTGTGATGTTTTGTTGTAATAGGGAGTTACCATTAAGAATGCGTCAACACCTGATACTTCAGCAGCCTTTGATAATTCAAGAGCATAAGCTGTATCGTTGCTGCCTGTACCTGCGATAACAGGAATTCTGCCAGCAACAGTTTTGCAAGTGAAATCAATGCATTCCATATGTTCTTCGTGAGTGAGAGTAGAACCTTCGCCTGTTGTACCGCAGATTACGATAGCATCAGTGTGGTTAGCAATCTGAAACTCAATGAGTTCTTTTAACTTATTGTAATTTACACTACCGTCAGGATTCATAGGTGTTACGAGAGCAACGCCTGCACCTGTAAAAACAGTTTCTTTCATTTAAAAAATAACTCCTTTCCTTAGTCCATATAACCCTGTTTGCAAAGAAGCTCAGCCATTAAAACAGCACCGCCTGCAGCACCTCTGAGAGTATTATGGGAAAGACAAACAAATTTATAATCATACTGTGTATCTTCACGAAGGCGACCGATAGAAATAGCCATACCGCCTTCAAGATCACGATTCAATTTAGTCTGGGGCATATTATCCTCTTCAAAGTAGTTGAGGAACTGCTTGGGAGCTGATGGAAGATCAAGATTCTGAGCTTCGCCCTTGAAGTTTTTCCAGATTTCGAGAATTTCTTCTTTTGAAGGTTTGTTTTCAAATCTTACAAAAACAGCACCCATATGACCGTTAGATACAGGAACTCTCAAGCACTGAGCTGTAAATTTGGGTGAAGTTGCGGGAACAATTTCATCACCTTCGAT
>JAFRZS010000069.1 GCA_017442445.1 Clostridia bacterium | reverse complement strand
CGAAACCCGTGACGGAAGAAGCTATGCCGTAACATTCAATATCACCGACAACACAGGCTCATATACAGTAAAAATGTTTGACCGCAAGGAAAACATGAAGGAAATTCTTGCAAATGTTGACAAGGGTAAAACTGTTCTTATCAGAGGCTCATTGGTTTTTGATAAGTATATAAAAGACTATTGCCTTATGCCAAATGCTTTGTCAGTTGTTGAAAAGATTGAGAAAACAGATGACGCCGAGGTTAAAAGAGTTGAGCTTCATTTACATACCAATATGTCAAACTTTGACGGAATTGCATCTGCAAAGGACCTTGTAAAACGAGCACAGAAATGGGGACACAAAGCAATTGCAATTACCGACCACGGTGTTGTTCAGGCATTCCCCGATGCTATGAACGGCGCAAAGGGAACAGATGTTAAAATCATTTACGGCATGGAAGGTTATCTCCTTGACGATATGATACCCGACTATGACCCCGAAGCAAAAAACAAAACATATCATATTATTTTGTTGGCTAAAAATTTAGTCGGTCTTAAAAATTTATACAAGCTTATATCTTTATCAAATATTGAGTATTTCAAGAGAAATCCGAGAATACCGAGATCCGAACTCATAAAGCACAGAGAAGGACTTATCATAGGCAGTGCCTGTGAAGCGGGTGAATTATACAGGTCAATTTTAGACGGCAAGTCTGTTGAAGAACAGATGAAAATTGCTGAATTTTATGACTATCTTGAAATACAGCCCAACGGCAATAATGAATTTTTAGTTCGTGACGGAATACTGCCTGATATGACGGCAGTTGAAAATATAAATAAATCAATTATTTCTATGGCGGACAAGCTCGGCAAACTTGTTGTCGCAACAGGTGACGTTCATTTTATGGACCCGACCGACAGCGTTTACAGAGCGATTCTGATGGCATCAAAAGGATTTACAGATGCCGACAATCAGGCACCTCTTTATTTCAGAACAACTCAGGAAATGCTTGATGAATTCAGATATCTCGGTGAAGAAACCGCCTATGAGGTAGTTGTCGAAAATACAAATAAGATTGCAGATATGGTAGAGGTTATAAAGCCGATACCTGACGGAAACTATCCGCCCCACATTGACGGAGCAGAGGAAGAATTAAGAAGAATCTGCTACGAAAGAACTGAAGGAATGTACGGTTCACCGCTTCCCGAATATGTTCACGAAAGACTTGAAAAAGAGCTGACGTCAATTATTAAAAACGGCTTCGCTGTTTTGTATGTTATCGCACAGAAGCTTGTTAAAAACTCCGAGGATAACGGCTATTATGTCGGTTCCAGAGGTTCGGTAGGTTCGTCTTTCGTTGCGAATGCCGCAGGTATTTCAGAGGTTAATCCTCTGTTCCCGCATTACCTCTGCAAAAACTGTAAGCATAGCGAATTTATAATGGACGGAAGCTACGGCTCAGGCTACGATATGCCGCCTAAAAACTGTCCTCATTGTAATACACCTATGGCTCGTGACGGACACGATATACCGTTTGAAACATTCTTAGGTTTCAACGGTGATAAACAGCCCGATATCGATCTCAACTTTGCAGGTGAATATCAGTCAAGAGCGCACAGATATACAGAAGAGCTTTTCGGCACATCACATGTTTTCAAAGCCGGTACAATAGGTACTGTTGCCGATAAAACCGCTTACGGATATGTTAAAAAATATCTTGACGAAAGAGGAAAGACTGTCAACAAAGCTGAGGAAGAACGCCTGATGCTCGGCTGTGTAGGTGTAAAGCGTACAACAGGTCAGCACCCCGGAGGAATGGTTATCGTTCCTGCTGACAGAGATGCGGAGGATTTTACCCCCATACAGTATCCCGCTAATGACTCGACAAAGGGTAAAACAACTCACTTTGACTTCCACTCGCTTCATGATACTATTCTGAAGCTTGATAACCTCGGACACGATGTGCCGACCTTATATAAATATCTTGAGGATCTCACAGGTATTTCCGTAATGGATGCAGATGTCTGCGATCCGAAGCTTTATCAGATGATAGTAAGTCCCGAAGTTCTGGGAGTTACGGAAGAAGATATTTCCTGTAATACAGGTACTTTGTCAATTCCTGAAATGGGAACACCTTTCGTAAGACAGATGCTTGTTGAAGCGCAACCAAAAAACTTCTCTGATCTTCTGCAGATATCAGGACTTTCACACGGTACTGATGTTTGGTTAGGTAATGCACAGGATCTTATTCACAACGGCACCTGCACAATTTCAGAGGTTATCGGAACCCGTGACAGTATTATGGTTTATCTGATGCACAAGGGCGTTGATCCTTTGATGGCGTTCAAAATTATGGAAATCGTCAGAAAGGGTAACGCACCCAAATTACTGACAGATGAACATAAGGCTGAAATGAGAAAACACGGTGTTCCCGAATGGTATATTGAATCGTGCCTTAAAATCAAATATATGTTCCCGAAGGCTCACGCAGCGGCGTATGTTATCGCGGCATTGAGATTGGGTTGGTATAAGATTTATCATCCTCTTGAATACTATGCGGCATTTATGACCGTACGCGGAGGAGATCTTAATGCTACAATTATTTCAGGCGGTATTGAAGCTGTAAGGGAAAAAATGAAGGAAATCACAAACAAGCCTAAGGAATTGACAACAGCCAAGGAAGAAAGCTTGTTCACAGCATTACAGGTTGTCAATGAAATGATGGCAAGAGGTGTTGAATTCTTACCGATAGATTTATATAAATCCGATGCAAGAGTCTATAAAATTGAAGACGGAAAAATCCGCCTTGCTTTCAGTGCTCTTGAAGGTACAGGTGAGGTTGCCGCAGATTCTTTACAGGCGGCAAGAGATGACGGCGAGGGTGAATATATCTCGGTTGAAGATTTACAGCGCAGAGCATCAATTTCAAGTGCGGTTATCACAGCTTTAAGAAATGCCGGTGCACTTGAAAGCCTTCCCGATTCTACACAGATTTCATTTTTCTGATAAAAATACTTGACAGATACACTTTAGTGTGTTAGCATATTACCACGCTAAAGTGCAAAAGCACAACGGAGGATAATATGAGTAAATTTTCAAAAGTAACACCCGAGGGTACAAAAGACTATTTATTTGACGAATGTATGGCTCGTCGCAAGATTGAGAGTGCACTTGCAACCTTATTCAAATCTTGCGGATATAAGAAAGTAATCACACCGACCATTGAATTTTTTGATGTCTATGACAGAGAAAGCTCAGGTATTTCACAGGAGGATTTGTTTGTTCTTTCTGACTCAAGGGGAAGACTTATGGCGTTAAGAGCTGATAATACTCTCCCGATTGCGAGAATTACAGCAACAAGACTTCAGAATACAGAGCCTCCCGTAAGACTTTACTATACTCAGCAGGTTTTCAAAAGATGCAAGACTTATTCCGGTCACAGCAACGAAACCTCACAGAGCGGTATTGAGCTTATCGGTGCAGGCGGATATAAAGCTGATATGGAAATTCTCACAATGGCTTTTGATGCTTTAGAGAGCTGTCAGGCACCTGACTACAGAATTGAAATCGGTCATGCAGGATATTTCAGAGAGCTTATTTCAAAGCTCAAGGCAGACGATGCTACAAAAGAGCTTATCGCAGAATATATTGAAACCAAAAACTGCATCGCTCTCAATGAAATTCTTGATAAAATGGGTGACAGCAAAGTAATTTCTGCAATCAGAAAAATTCCGAAGCTTTTCGGCGGTGAGGAAATCCTTGACGAAGCTCTTGCTTTGTATTCGGGTCATGAAGCAAAAGCGGCTATTGAGTACATAAGAAGAATTTTCAATTCCCTCAAAGAATTGGGACTTGATAAGAAAATTGATATAGATTTAAGCCTTGTCCACAGAAACAATTATTATACAGGTATTGTTTTCAGAGGATATATTGAAGGCTCAGGACTTATTGCTTTGTCAGGCGGAAGATACGATAACCTCATAGGAGAATTCGGAAAGGATATGCCTGCAACAGGCTTTGGTGTTGATATAAACGCACTCTCAAAGGCTATGCTTAAAAGAGGCGATGTTGAAAAAATTCCCGCACCTGAAATTCTTATCTTCTCTGAAGAAGGTTCTGAAGCAAAGGGTATTGCCCGTGCAAAAGAATTAAGAGCGCAAGGAATAAGCTGTGAATACAGTGTTGCTCAGACATTTGAAGAAGCAGAGGTTTATGCCGATAAAATGGGAATCACAAAGATTGAAATAATAAAATAAAAAGGAGGACTGAATATGCGACCGATAAGAATAGCATTAACAAAAGGCAGACTTGAAAAAAGAGCTATAACACTTTTTGAAACAATAGGACTTGATTGCACAAACCTGATTGCAAAAGGCCGCAAACTCATTTTACCTGTTGATAATTATGAGGTGGTCCTTGCTAAATCCGCAGATGTTATTACCTACGTTGAACACGGAACCTGTGATATCGGAATTGTAGGTAAGGACACAATTATGGAGAAAAATCCCGATGTCTATGAAATGACAGATTTAGGCTTCGGAAAGTGCCGTTTTGCTCTGGCAGTACAAAAGGGCAAGAATTTCTACGACGGCTGTAATGAAAAGATTATCGCAACAAAATACCCGTCAGTAGCGGCAGAATTTTTTGAAAAGAAGGACATGGATGTCCAGATAATTAAAATTGAAGGTTCTGTTGAACTTGCACCCTTATTGGGACTTGCAGATGCAATAGTTGATATTGTTGAAACAGGAACAACACTCAAGGAAAACGGACTTGAAGTTATTGAAGATATAGTTCCGCTTTCTGCAAGAGTTATCGTAAATAAGGCTTCAATGAAATTGAGAAAAGAAGAAATAGAAGAATTTCTGCATGATATAGATCTTGCAGAGGAGGTTTGCTGATGATACCGATTACAATAGCTAATTCAAATGCTGAGTTCAGACTTTTAGACGAACTCCGTCAGAGAGGAGAAGAAGTCAGCGATAAAGTTACATCTACTGTCAGTGACATACTGTTTGACGTACGCGCAAACGGTGACGATGCCGTACAGGAATATACAAGAATTTTCGACGGACGAGTACCTCTTACTATGGAGGTATCTTCTGAAGATATTGAAAGAGCTTTCAAAAGCAGAGAATCATCTTTTGTATATGCTCTTTATAAAGCTGCTGAGAATATCCGTGCTTTCCATGAGCGTCAGGTACAGCAAAGCAGAATTGATACAAGACCCGACGGCACAATCCTCGGTCAGAGAATCAGAGGTTTAGAAAAGGTCGGTATCTATGTACCGGGCGGTACTGCAGCATATCCGTCATCAGTTCTTATGAATGCAATTCCTGCAAAAATAGCAGGTGTTAAAGAAATTATAATGGTGACACCTCCGCAGAAAGACGGTACGGCTAATCCCGATATCCTCGCTGCTGCAAAAATTGCAGGTGTTGACAGAGTATTCCTTGTAGGCGGTGCACAGGCAATTGCCGCACTTGCATACGGAACAAGAACAATCCCGAAGGTTGATAAAATTGTCGGCCCCGGAAATATTTATGTTGCTATGGCTAAGAAGCTTTTGTTCGGAGTTGTTGATATTGATATGATAGCAGGTCCGAGTGAAATCCTCATAATTGCAGATGAAACTGCAAATCCGAAATATATTGCCGCTGATTTAATGTCACAGGCAGAGCATGACCGTCAGGCGTCTGCAGTGCTTCTTACAACAAGCGAAGCAGTTGCAAGAGCAACACAGGAAGAGCTTTATAAACAGGTTGAAAAACTTTCAAGAGCAGATATCATAAAGCAGTCACTTGAAACCTTCGGAGCAATCGTACTCTTTAACAATATGACAGATGTTGTTGCTTATGCAAACGCAGTAGCTCCCGAACACCTTGAGGTCTGCACAAAGAATCCGATGGAATACATAGGAAAGCTTGATAATGCCGGTTCAATTTTCTTGGGTAATTATTCACCCGAACCGCTTGGTGACTATTATGCAGGTCCTAACCATGTTTTACCCACAGGCGGTACCGCAAGATTTTTCTCACCGTTGTCTGTTGACAGCTTTATCAAGAAGACAAGCTTTATTTATTACACACAGACAGCACTCAGAGATGCGGGTGCGGATATAATTAAACTTGCAGAAACAGAGGGCTTAACAGCTCACGCAAATTCAATCAAAGTAAGATTATAAGGGATAGATTATGGCATACGAACTTAACAAAAAAATCAGGGACATGACTCCGTATGAACCTATAAACGGAGATTATAAAATAAGACTTGATGCAAACGAGTCATTCATAACTCCGTCGGAGGAAATGAGGTCAAAAATTGAAAAGGCGGTTATGGAAATAAGCTTTAACCGTTATCCTGACCCGACAGCAACCGAATTATGTTCAGCTTTTGCAGATTATTATTCTGTAAAGCCTGAGCTTGTAACGGCAGGTAACGGCTCTGATGAGCTGATATCCGTAATCATGACATCGTTCCTGGAAAAGGGCGATAAGATTGCAACCTTGGTTCCTGATTTTTCAATGTATGCTTTTTATGCCGAACTTGCTGAAGGCGAGATATTAAAGCTTTCAAAAAATCCCGATCTTTCAATAGATGTTGATAAGGTTATTTCAGATGTAAAATCGAATAACATAAAACTCATAATTTTTTCAAATCCCTGCAATCCTACATCAACCGTAATGAAAAAAGACGATGTGAGAAAACTCATTGAAAGCGTTGACGCTCTGGTGGTGCTTGATGAAGCATATATGGATTTCTCAACAGAGAGTCTGCTTTCTGAGGTTGAAAGATACGATAATCTCATTATTCTCAGAACCTGCTCAAAAGCGGTTGGAATGGCGGCAATAAGGCTCGGTTTCGCTATTGCTAATGTAACACTTACAAATGTTTTAAAAGCGGTTAAATCGCCGTACAATGTAAATTCTGTTACTCAGGCGATAGGTAAGGCGATTTTGTCAGATAAGGATTATCTCAAAGCGGGAATAAAAAGAATAAATGCTTCAAGAGATGAATTATATAATGACTTGAAGCTTATCGAAAAAGAAAATCCCGATGAAATAAAAATTATTTCTGCCGAGGCAAACTTTGTTTACCTTAAAGCTCAGAAGACAGTGCAGATTTTTGAATATCTTATGGAAAATTCCGTTGTTGTAAGATGCTTCGGAGAATATTTGAGAATAACAGCGGGCAGAAATTACGAAAATGCTGAAGTTATAAGACTTCTGAAAAAATTTTTTAAGGAGCAGAAATAATGAGAACTGCGAAAATTTCAAGAAAAACAAAGGAAACTGAAATTGAAGTTAACCTTTCTCTTGACGGCGGAGAGGTTGAAATTGATACAGGTATAGGATTTTTTGACCATATGCTTACAGCATTTATGATGCACGGCGGATTTGGCGGAAAAATTATCTGTAAGGGCGATATTGAAGTAGATGCTCACCACTCTGTCGAAGATATCGGAATAGTGCTTGGTAAGGCATTTGATATGGCTTTAGGTGATAAGGGCGGTATCAAAAGATACGGAAGCTTTGCGATTCCTATGGACGAAGCACTCTGCAAGGCAATTCTTGATATAAGCGGCAGACCGTTTCTGGTGTTCAATGCTGAATTCTCACAGTATAAGACAGGCGAATTTGATCTGTGCCTTGTTGAAGAATTTTTCAGAGCCTTTGCGATGAATTCAAAAATTACTTTGCACATAAATCTTGAATACGGAAAAAATGCTCACCATGAAGCAGAGGCTATGTTCAAGGCTGTAGCTCACGCATTGAGAAAGGCAGTAAAACTCTCAAAGGGCACATTATCAACGAAAGGAAGTCTTGACTGATGATAATTTTCCCTGCAATAGATATAAAAGACGGAAACTGTGTCCGTCTTTATAAAGGTGATATGAATACTGCCGAAACTGTTGCTGACAGCTATATGCAGACAGCAAAACAGTTCAAAGCGGCAGGAAGTGAATATATACATATGGTTGACCTCAACGGTGCGATTGAGGGTAAAAGAATCAACAGCAAGATCTTTATTGATGTTGCAAAAAACAGCGGCTTAAAGGTTGAACTCGGCGGCGGCATCAGAACAATGGACGATATTGAGTTTTATCTTTCAAACGGTATTGAAAGAATTATCCTCGGTTCTGTTGCTTTGAAAAATCCCGCTTTGGTTGAAGAAGCCGTTAAAAAATTCGGCGGAAGCACAATCGCTGTAGGCATTGATGCAGTTGACGGAAAAGTAGCAACAGAAGGTTGGGTAGAGGTCAGCGGTCAGGATTATATTGAACTTGCAAAGAAGATGGAATCCTTCGGAGTAGAATATATTATCTGTACCGATATCAAAAAAGACGGTATGCTTTCAGGCCCCAATGTTGAACAGTTGGCAAAGCTCAATGAAGCCGTTTCTTGCAATATCACAGCAAGCGGCGGAATTAAGGATATAAACGATATCAAGGATTTGTATTCTGCGGGACTCTATGCGGCAATCTGCGGACGTTCACTTTACAGCGGTACACTTGATTTAGAAGAAGCAATAAAAGTAGGTGCAGGTAATGTTTGATAAAAAAGAACTTTTCAAAAAGTCAGAGCTTATCCCCGCAATCATAGTAGAAAAGGGAACAAACGAAGTTCTGATGTTGGCATATGTGAATGCAGAATCATTTGACAAGACATTAGAAACAGGCTATACATGGTTTTTCAGCCGTTCAAGAAATAAACTCTGGAATAAGGGCGAAACATCAGGTCACACACAGAAGGTTATCTCAATAAAAGCTGACTGCGATTTTGATACACTTTTAATTGAGGTTGAGCAAAACGGAGTTGCTTGTCATACAGGAAACAAAACCTGCTTTTTCAATAATTACGAATTAGGAGAATAAGAATGGATAGTGTTTACAGAGATTTATACAATACGGTTATAAACCGCAAGGAAAACCCTCAGGAAGGCTCATATACCTGTTATCTTTTTGATAAAGGTCTTGATAAGATTTTAAAGAAATGCGGCGAGGAGTGCTCAGAAACAATCATAGCGGCAAAGAATAACGATAACGCAGAAACAGTATATGAAATCAGCGATTTACTCTATCACCTCATGGTGCTTATGGTAAATCAGGGAATAGAGCTTGACGAGGTTGAAGCAGAACTTGCAAAGCGCAGCGAAAAAACCGGCAACCTCAAACAATTCCACACAGTTGACAAAAATTCATAAAATAAGTATATAATATAAATAGTAAAAAGAAGCGGAGGGATTACAATGTGTACGAAGAATCAGTTAAATGAGATTTTGCAAAAGGTTGCGACCGAGTCAAAAAACATATTCGGCGAAGCCTTGGATTCTGTTATCCTGTTCGGTTCTTATGCTCGTGGCGATTTTGATGATGAATCGGATATTGATATTTTGATGCTTGTTGATTTACCGTCCGAAGACCTTAAAAATTACCGTGAAAAGATAGATTCTCTTTGCGGAACACTTCTTTTAGAATACGGAATTGTAATTTCTGCAATCGAGAAAGATTTGGAAACATTCAATCAGTACGCACAGATTTTGCCGTTTTATAAGAACATCGCAAGGGAAGGTGTTAAAATTGCTTAATGAAGAATTAACCAACCTTTCAAAAGCAAGACTTTCCCATGCTGAGGATTGTCTGCGTGAAGCTAAGTTATTGCTTGAAGCAAATGAGTTCAAGGGAGCAGCAAACAGAGCATACTATGCTGCATTCCACTCTCTTCGTTCAGTTTTGATTCTTGACGAGTTTGACTCGAAGAAACATTCGGGTATTATTGCAAAATTCAGAGAGAATTATTTAAAAACCGAATTGTTCAGCAAAGAAATTTCTGACTATATTTCTTCTTTGTTCAGAGTGCGTTCGGCAAGTGACTATGATGATTTTTACATTATCTCAAAAGACGAAGCAAAATCGCAGGTAGAAAAGGCAGAAATAATTTTAGAGCAAATAAAATTATTTCTTGACAATAGAGTATAGATTTTATGGCAGTATCAAAATCTTGATACTGCCATATTTTTTAACACAAGGTTACTGTTTTACGATATTAAGTTTTTTGTGTGCTGATGCACACAAGCGATATGATAAAAACGGGTGTGGGTGAAACCCACCCGACATTCTACACTCTGCATTCTGCATTTTGCATTTAAAAAAGGCTGTTTTATCAAACAGCCTTTTTATCTTTAATATGCTTTTCCCCACATAACCATGTGTGTTGCTTTTTTGCCGCAGCAGACACAGGTATCGGAGATTTCTTCCTGCTCAAAGGGGATACAACGGGAGCCGACACCGGTTGCTTCTTTAACCTTGTCTTCACATTCCTCGTCGCCGCACCACATAGCTTTAACGAAGCCGTCGCCCTTTTCTTCAAGCGCAGAGATGATCTCTTCAATAGTCTTAAATTTATAAGTCT
>JAFRZS010000068.1 GCA_017442445.1 Clostridia bacterium | reverse complement strand
TTTGTTCAAAGTTTTAAGAAACTCTTTCGTGTTGTCGCCTAAAAGCGGACGTCCTGAAATCATCTGAGGGAACCATATACCTTGTCCTCTTACATTTATTTCAACGATAACAATATTTCCGTTTTCATCGACGGTGAAGTCCCATGAAATTACTCCGATATTTGAAAGAAGACCATGTAATTTTTTTGCATCGTCAATCAATTCTTCAATGAAGCTCAATTTATAGTTTTTAAAAACTATATTGGTGTCGGGATGTTGAGAAAATTTTTCGTCACTGTCGCCATAACCTAAGCGATAAGCAATTTCTCCTAATTGACCGGAATCGTCAACACTAACTCCCATTCCACCTGCGTGAATATTATCAACAACACTGCCGCTTGCACCAATTCTCAAAGAGATTGGGGCAACGTGAACTTGTGAATTTAAAATATATGAAGTAAGACGAATAGTATTGATAGAATCGGGATACAGATCTTTTAATTCTTTGAAAGGTTTAATTTTTTCCTGGACGACAAAATTACTGCCGTATTTGTTGAACAGTTCGTCCAAGGTAATATCGGTTTTTAAATCTTTTCCGTCTTTAATATTCAGAATCTGCACATTTTGTCCTGAGCTTGAATCTGTTGTGGGTTTAACAACAGCAGGACCGATATCAGACAATATGTTTTTTGCTTCCTCATATGAGATAACTTCTCTTTTTGAATTATAAAAAACTCCGTAACTGTTAATTACATAGTTTTCAGGGGTTCTTACATTTTCAATTCTGTTGTCAAAAAAGACACCGAGCAAAGATTTATCGGAAGATACTTTACTGTAAAAATGGTCATTGAATTTATGTTCGATTTTTGTAGTATAAATAATTTCTGGCAAATAATCAATTCTGTAAACTCCGTTTACTGACTGATATAATTTATGCCATCTGTTTGATATTTTTTTGCCGTAGCTGTTTTTCCAGAATTCATCAAAATCCTTTTGCTGTTCTTTGCTCCATTTTATGTCTTTATATAAAGGGCGTTTTTTTATTATTGCATACCATTCCGCAATAAATGTTTTGAAGACTTCAATTTTTAAAGGCACTTTAAAAAAGAGATTTAAAAATCTTTTATATATTTTTTTCATAACATTTTCTCCCAATGTAATAATCAAAATTATTATATCACGAAAAAAACGACTTGACAACAATAAAAATCACTCTTGAAAAAAAGTATTGATTGTGTTAATCTTAATATGCTAATATTCCGGAGGAAGGTTAAGTATGAGCATTTTAAAATCTACATTACTGATAAAAATTCTGAGTCTTATATTATCTGTTCTGGCTGTATTCAATCAGCCGATTCATTCTTTTGATGATTTAAGAAAAGCGGCGCTCAACGGTTGGTATCTTTCGTACACCGCTGAAGAACGCGCGGAGATGATATCGGGACTTTTGCTGTCGGAGAAGAGCGAAACATTTGAGTCGGAAACCGCACTTCTGGCAAAAGAAATTATCTATGCTGTAATTATTCAGTTTGCTGACGGTGATGCAGACGAAAACGCAGTGACAGGGGTACTTGAAAATCTGCCGAGGAAGGATATAGTCAGAGATTCATCTAAGACATACGAAGCGCCGATAAACCCTGAGTTGCTTGGCAAGATAACTGAAGCCTTGCCTGAGTCTGTAAAGGGTATAGTAAATCTTCTCGGCATGGGGATTTATGACCTCTACATATATTTTGATAACACAGACTATGAAGGCATATATGAATTTAAAGGCAGTTATGTTGACTCGGAAGGTACAGTTTACCATGTAGATTCAGGTGCCTATTATGACAGCAAAACAGGAGTTATATACGGTAAAAACAACGACGGAATTTTCGGTATAGGCTTTGACTACGATGCAAAACAGTATATGCTTCAGACTCCGACAGACTGTTGGATGAAAAACATGGGCTTCAACGTTGGTTATGACATTCTCGGTAAGCTTGTATATATGGATACCAACACGATCCGCGTAAAATTCAATGCGTGTGACCGTGATTGGATGATACAGATGTGGAAAGGCAATTACACCGTACTCACAAACGGCTGTGAAATCGGACTTTATTATCTTGAAGACGGAAAGTTATTTAACTATACCTGCGCACATGACAGCATGGCGCTTATGGAAATGAGTCTTACACATAAAGACGAAGTTCTTTTGAAAAGAAATGCAACAAAGCACTGGTGGCTGAGTGCGATACAGATAGGCCCGGCAATAGATTACAAAGAGCTTACCCTTAACGGAAAAATCACATTTGACAATACGGAAATGGCAGAAGCTTTTGCAAAAGCATTGAAAGAAAACGGTATTATACCCACAGCTTCAGATAACACAATTTCATTTAGTTGGACATAAAAAGTTCCGCTCGGCTGAGCGGAACTTTTTTATGCATTTTTCTTTTTTATATTAAGAAGTCTATAGAGTGAGGGACTTATTATGATATTTGCAAGAAGCTCAAATACAAAATTAAGACCTACAAAAAATACTATCATATAAGCACCGACTGACATACCCTCTGCTGCGGCACCTGATGTAACAGCGTCCATAAAGAACAGTCTGCAACCTAAAAGGAATATACCTGTATTTACAACAGGGCAGACGATTGCGGCAACTATTACAGCAAGATATTTATTAACCTTCTCTAAAAGCTTGTAAACAAGTCCTGCAAAAAGACCTGCAAGGATACCCTTAAGCATTACAGTGATAATTGTACCGGGGAAGTTAAGCCCGAACCAGAAAGCCGCATCGGCAGTAGCAAAGAATACACCGCCTGATACTGCACCGAGCCATGCACCGCAAAGCGGTCCGAATAAAGCGGAGCCTAAAACGACGGGAATCAGAGTCAGGGAAATTGAAGCCAGACCGCCGATTTTAATAAATCCGCCGAAATACGAAAGAACGGCTACGAGCGCTGTGAACAATGCCATAAGTGCTAACTTTTCGACTTGTCCTGTTTTTTTCTTTGTTGTTTGCATAATTTTTCCTCCTTGCTGTTGTCCGTATAGGTACAACGCATAAAAATATATATTAACCGCTTTCGCGGTAATACACAACCAACGATTAAATAGTTTAGCACAAGTTATTCTTTATGTCAAATGCATAAAAAAATCCTTCGCTTCATATAAAATAGTGAACGGAGGATTTTTATGAACAAAACAATTATAAAACAGTTTTTAATATGTCTTTTATCAGGTCTTGTAACATTTATAGTGCTTCTTTGCATGACGGCTTTAATCCTTTTAAAAGTACCGATGGCACAAAGCTCGTATATGCCGATTGTATTCGCCATTTCGGTTATATGCTCAGCACTTGCATCGTTTTTCGCAACGAGAATCACAAAGCTCAAAGGCATTGTAATCGGCAGTATTACATCGGCGGCATTTGATATAATTTTAGCGGCAATTTTGCTTGTTGCAAGTTCGGGGTCTTTAAGCGGAAAATTTTTTATTTTAGCCGCAGTAAACATAATTGTCGGAGCAATAGCCGGAATATATGCAGCGAATTTAAAACGGAAGCATTAAAATAAATCTGCCATATCGCCAACATAAGGTGCGATTATCTGTGTATCGGGCTTCAAAGCCTTTATACCTGCAGTTACGACTCCTGCGTGTGCGTATGACCACATTTCATCGCGGGTTCTGACAAACTCGTTTAGATGACCAAATATAATCTTATTTGGATTCAGGTCAGCGGCGAATTTTGAAAAATCAGAAGCATAAGGCTCAAACGGATAGTTTTCCGCATTACCGCCGCCCAACCAGACGTGTAAAATCAGAGTATCAATTTTTCCGAAATCAATGAACAAATCTTTTCCGTAACGGCGCAAGTCTCCCGGGCAGACGATACGCTTGTTTTCTTTTGTGTCAAAGATATAACCGTATTCTTCAACGCCTTCGCCGGTTACTCTGATATGACGGCTTTCAAAAACTGTAACGGTACCGAAATCGAGTTCAATTTTTTCATCTTTTTTTGCCCAGATAATTTTTTCTTCTTTAAGTCCCAAAGAGAAAATTTCATCGTTGTCAAAAAAATCAGGAATTATCCAGATTATATCTGTGTCCTTTAATTCCGAAATGAGTCTTTTATCATAGTGGTCAATGTGGTCGTGAGTTATGAAAAAATACTTGAGCTTATTAAGGTCATCAACATATCTGTCTTTGACCATTTCTTTCATCCAATTACATCTGAAAACGATATCCATTCCGAATACAACGGAGTTGATTTTAAAAACGTATCCTGATGCACATTGAAAGAAAATTTTGTTATCAATATTTTCATCAAGCATATTATCAAAAATTTTTTCCCAGTATTTGCGGTAATTTTTTCTGATATCAGCTTCAGCCGAAGCTCTTATAAATTCATTATCCATTTATAAACGTCCCTACTTTCCTCTGATATGTACCATTATGGCACGAAAATTTATTTTCATCTTGCCCAACTTTTTTAGGCGTCCCTACTTTCTTCTGATATGCACCATTACGGCACGAAAATATATTTACATCTTGCCCGACTTTTTAGACGGCCCTACTTTCTTCTGATATGTACCGTTATGGCACGAATTTTATTTACACTTTGCATTTTGCGCTACAAAGTAAAAGTGTTTTAATGCTCGTTTCAATTCCTTGATATACATCCTTATAACCTGCCCAGTAGTCTGGTGTGAGCTCTAAATTATACAC
>JAFRZS010000067.1 GCA_017442445.1 Clostridia bacterium | reverse complement strand
TCAAGATTATATTTTTTGATTAAAGCCTTAAATTCTTCAAGCTTTTTGTCGTCTGCAAGAAGAACTTCAGGGTCAGCATGAGATTTTCCGGGATATCCGCCACAGCCGATTTCAACCATCTCTATACCTTTTTCGCTGAAATATTTAAGTGCTTCTTCAAGCGGTTTGTCGCCGCATACACAAGTAAATACGCCTAATTTCATAGTATGTTTACTCCTTTTAGTTTTTAGCTATAAGTGCATTCTGCATTTATCAGCCTTGCCATTTTTTAAGATATTCCATTGAACGAGCTATATCCTCAAGTCCTGTGGGCTGCGGTAAATCGTTTTCAAGGATAACCCATTCAAGTCCGATTTCTTTCGCAACATCAAGACTTTCCTTAACTGTCGCATTACCCTCACCGAGTGCGCAAGGTACCTGTCCGTTACCGTCTTTGATGTGGATATGAACTATGCGATCTTTGTTTTCTCTGAGGAATTTGGGTGTATCAACACCTGCATGGAAGCTCCAGTATGTATCAACCTCAAGTTCGCATATTTCTTTGATATAATCCATAGGAACTATGCCCTCATAGTTTTCAAATTCCTGCCAATGATTGTGGAAATAGAATTTTATGCCGTTTTCCTTAGATTTTTCAGCAGCAATCTTCAATTTTTCGATAGCTCTATCAAAGCTTTCTTTATCTTTGATATTTGCACCGCCGATACCGACTGTCTTACAATCAAATACCTTGGAGAAATTCATAACATCATCAAAATTGTTAATGAAATCAGCATCAAGACTTGCATGACGTCCTACCATAACAAGACCGATTTCATCCATTTTTGCTTTGAGTTCTTCGTATGAGAGGCCATATGCGAAGCAAAGTTCAACTCCGTCAAAACCGATTTCCTTAACCTTTTTCAAAACTTCGATAAAAGACTCTGCATCTTTGATATCATCTCTTAATGTATATAACTGAACTGCAAATTTCATAATAATTATACGATACGGGTGCAAAAATTCACACCCGTATCAATCCTTTCTGATTAGTTGAAATATACAGGCTTGCCTGTCTTTGATGATTCGTAAATAGCTTCAAGAATCTGAGTAACTACTGCAGCCTGTTCGGGCTTTGTAGAAACTTCTGTGTCGTTAAGGATTGCATCAATCCATGCACGGCATTCCATATCTTCAGCCTTCATAACCTTACCGTCGAAGTAAGCAACGCCACCTGCATTGAAGTCAGGCTTTTCTATAACCATTGTATTGTTCTTTACGTAGTTGATTCTGAGACCGTCAACAAAGTCAGCACCGCCTTTAACACCACAGAGTGATGAAATAGCTTCACCTGTCTGAAGTGAGTTAAGAGCCCAACTTGATTCAAGAACGATAACTGCACCGTCTTCCATTACTATGTAACCGAAAGCTGAATCTTCAACTGTGTATTCTTCAGGATTCCAGGGACCGAAAACATTAGCTGTATCTGTCTGGTCTGATAATTTCTTAAATGTGTTACCAACTACCATCTTGGGTTTGTAGTTGTTCATCATCCACAATGTAAGGTCAAGTGCGTGTGTTCCGATATCGATAAGGGGACCGCCGCCCTGTTCCTCTTCGTTAAGGAATACGCCCCATGTGGGAACACCGCGGCGTCTGATTGCGTGTGCCTTTGCGAAATAGATTTCACCAAGTTCACCGTTATCGCAAACTTTCTTGAGGTACTGTGAGTTACCTCTCCAACGCTGCTGGTAACCGATTGTAAGCTTTTTGCCTGTACGCTTTGCAGCTTCACACATAGCCTGTGCTTCTGCATAAGTTTTTGCCATGGGCTTTTCGCACATTACATGTTTGCCTGCTTCCATAGCATCTATACTGATGAAGCTGTGTTCTCTGTTCGGTGTAAGAACATGAACAACTTCAATGCTTTCATCCTTTAATAATTCTTTGTAATCTTCGTAAACTTTTGCGCCTTCAACGCCGTATTCTTTAGCTGCTTTTTCAGCTCTTTCAAGAACGATGTCACAGAATGCGACCATTTCTACTTCTTCAATTTTGCTGAGTGCGGGTAAATGCTTTCCGTTAGCAATACCGCCGCAGCCGATAATTCCGACTTTTAATTTTTTAGACATATAAACAACTCCTCATAATAATAAATTTTGTTGTCATGTGTATTATGCACTAAGTTGCAACAAATTGCAAGGCTATTTCCTAAACTTTTTAAACTTTTTTCTGATTTTTTACTCATTCATCATATATTGATAGAATCTTGCCCTCTGATTTTTATCATCGTGAATAAAGAAATTGTCCATTCTGTCTGAAAATACTTTTTCAGGAATAAATTCCCTTTTTGTGATTTCGCATAATTCAGACAAAAGATTTTCACTGTCAAAGGTCAGTTTTCCGAATCCTTCCTCCAACGGCAAATCAAGCTTATTATATCCGTGACTTATTCCGTTTCTGAAATCCTCGTAATCGGGAACGAAATAAATTATCGGACGCTTAAGATAGACAAAATCAAAAACTACACTTGAATAGTCCGTAATCATTACAAGATAATCGTCCGTTACCATATCCCCTGAGGATACTGTTACGCGGTCACTTTTTACATCAAATAAATCGTTATATCCTGCAAAAATCGGATGATTCTTGAAATCTAAAACAAGATCGTATTCTTCGAGCAATCGGTGTAACTCCGGTGATGATAAAAACGCCGGTGTTTCCTTATAAAAAGCAGACTGTAAAAATTCTTGTGTCATCAGCTCTCGTTTATTATTTTTGTATGCGCCGATAAGATTTCCTCTCCACGACGGCGAGAAAAGAATTTTTCTTTTTGCCTTAACATTTTTGTCTGAAAAATCATATCGGGGCATTCCGCAATCAATTAAATCCTCAGCATTGTAGCCGTAATTCTCCTGAAAGTTTTTCTGTTCAAACTCCGATGAAATTACAATCTTATCAACAAATGCATTTTCCTTTGCGTACATATCGGGAAGATTGGCGTGTAAAACACCATGCTGTAAGTAAATAACATCATAATTGATAAGGTCATAATAGAATGCGGTGGGATCTGAACCAAACGGCGAGTATATACTCATACTGTTGAAAGCCGATATAATTTTTTCACAGGCAAAGAATATTTTTTTATGCTCCGCACTTTTGAAAAGTATTACATTTTCGTTTTCCGACGGAAAATATTTTTCCTTAATGTCTTGACTTGTAAGATAATATCTTTTTATTCCGTCATTCTTTTTTATGTCATGTATGAACTGATAATATCCGTT
>JAFRZS010000066.1 GCA_017442445.1 Clostridia bacterium | reverse complement strand
CAGGTACTCATAATGGTATCACAGCTATCCAGATGGACCTCAAGGTTCACGGCCTTACACCTGAAATCATCAAAGAAGCTTTGGACAAAACATATAAAGCAAGACTTTATATCCTTGATGATATTATGCTTCCTGTTATCAATGAGCCTCGTGAAGAGCTTTCAAAATATGCTCCCAAGATGCTCACAACAAAGATTGCTGTTGATAAGATCAGCGAAGTTATCGGTAAGCAGGGTAAGGTTATTCAGAAGATTTGTGCTGAATGTAACTGTAAGGTTGACGTTGAAGAAGACGGTAACGTATTCGTAAGCGCTATTGACCTTGACGATGCAAAGAGAGCGCTTCTTATGATTGAAACTATTGCTAATGATCCTGAGGTTGGTGCAATTTTCAAGGGTGTTGTAACAAGAGTTATGGACTTCGGTGCATTCGTTGAAATCGCACCCGGTAAAGAAGGTCTTGTTCATATCAGCCGTCTTGATGTTAAGCGCACAGAAAAGGTTGAAGATGTATGTTCAGTAGGCGACGAGGTAATCGTTAAGGTATTGGAGATCGACGACCAGGGCAGACTTAACCTTTCAAGAAGAGATGCTTTGATTGAGGTTCACGGACTTGTTCCCGAAAACGAGCTTCCTGAAAATCCGCCCAAGAGAAACGGCGGCAGAAATGACCGTAAAGGCGGCAACAACAGACGTCCTCGCAGAGATTAATTAAAACTTGCATAAAAAAACAAAATAATATATAATTGACTATGGTAAATCCATAGTCAATATATGCTGGTGTGGCTCAATGGCAGAGCAGCTCATTCGTAATGAGCAGGTTGCAGGTTCGATTCCCGTCACCAGCTCCAGAAAAAACGCCTTGAGATTTTCTCAAGGCGTTTTTTCAACTAAATCCGTCCTTTCGGACGGGATAAATCCATCTTTGATGGGTGAAATCGCTTCGCGGTGAAATCCGACTTCGTCGGGAGAAAAGGACGGATTTAATTTCATCTGCGAAGCAGATTTCATCCAAGCAACGCTTGGATTTCATCGTGTTTTACACGATTTCATTAATGATAACAATAAAAGCTTGGTTTTTATTCATCTGATTTTAAATATTTACATAAGAGAGCATCTTTTGCATTATCCAAAATTTTCTTATCTATTTCTGGATAAATACAACTTGTACATTTTCCGGATACATCGATATCTATTTCCTCAAGTTGACAGATATCATCTAATTGGTAGATACAAAAATAGTTTTCGCATTTCACGTTTAGTTTTCACCTCGCAAGAATTGAGCCTTTAATGTATAATAACATATTTTTAATAATTACGCAAGTGCGTATACGCACAAGTGAAAAAGAGCATACACTATCTTTGAGGTGATTATATGAGCGTCAAGGATATAGTAGCGGAAAGATTTAAAAACTTATGCGAAGGAAGAAATATTAAAATAAATGAGTTAGCAAATATGTCCGGTGTTACACCATCAACTGTTTACAGCATGATGGATAAAAGCAGAAGAGATATATCTATAACTACGATTAAAAAGCTTTGCGACGGTTTGGAAATAAGTTTAGGTGAATTCTTTTCCACTGCGGAATTTGATAGTTTGGAACAGGAAATAAAATAAGAAATAAAAACTCGGACTGCAAAACAGTCCGAATTTTTATTTCCGCATCTGCCTCAAAAACAGCAATATTGCACCTATTGTTGTAATTATTGCATATATAAGAACTACACAGAGGTGGGGAAGAATTTCGCTGAAGCTTCCGTTTATTACAGCTCTTTCAAGTTCAACTGCATGAACGAAAGGCAATACATTTGCGATTTTTCTGAATGTATTGCCGACTAATTCAAGGTCAAACCAGACGCCCGACAGAAATGCCGACAAATTTGTTAAAAGCGCACCGCAGATACCTCCCACCTGTTTTGTGTTCATAATACTTCCACACAAGAGCCCGAGTGAGATATAAAAAACGGAAACAGGAATTATCATAAGTATTGCATATAAAATATTCATGGTAACTGTCAGACCGAGCAAAAAGCCGATAAGATAACATACAACTGTCTGTGTTGTTGCAATCGGGATAATAGGTAAGATGTATCCGAGAATGAAATCAATTGGTCTGAGGGGCGTTGTGTATAATCTTTGAAGAAACGAGCTTTCTCTGTCCTTTGCAATTAAAGTTGCAGAAAAAAGCGTCATAAACGAGAGTCCGAAAACTGTAATTCCCGGAGTCAATCTTTCAATTTCAAAGAGCTTTACGGGGATATTTGCCTGTATAGCGCTAAGAAGCAACAGTAATATTACAGGAAATCCTAAGCCGAATATTAAAGTCAGCGGATCGCGTAAAATTTCTTTTGAACATCTGTCTGCAAAAGTAAATGTTTTCATATTCTGTCCTCCTTTACAATTGAGATAAAAGCTTTTTCAATCGTGTCAGCAGAAGTCATTTTCATAAGTTCATCAGGGCTTCCTGTAATTAAAAGCTTTCCGTCTTTCATAATCCCGATGCGATCTGACAAAGCCTGAGCTTCTTCCATATAATGCGTTGTTAAAATGACTGTTACCCGACCTTTAAGAGAATTGATTATATCCCACAATTCGCTTCTGGCGATAACATCAAGTCCCAAGGTGGGTTCATCAAGGAATAAAACAGAAGGCTCTCCAATCAAAGCTATAGCGATACTTAATCTGCGTTGCCAACCGCCCGATAATTTTGCGGTCTTTTTTGACATAATATCATGCAGTTTGAATTGTTCGGAAAGCTCTTTTATTTTTGCTTTGCTTTTTTCTTTTGAAAAACCGTAAACACCACAGAAAAGTTCAAGGTTTTCTTTAACGGATAAGTTTGGAGCAATCGCAGTTTCCTGAGGAGATAATCCTATAATATTTTTTATGGCTTTTGCATTTTGCAGAATACTGTTTCCTTCAATAAATGCGTCACCGCTTGTTGATTTTATAAGTCCTGAGAGCATTTTGATGACGGTAGTTTTTCCTGCGCCGTTAACACCGAGCAAAGAAAAAAGCTCACCTTTTTTGACTTGCAGATTTAATTTGTCAACAGCGGTCAGATCTTTATATTTTTTAGTAAGCTCAACTGTTTTTATTGCGTACATAATAATCCTCCGATTTCTTATTACAAGTCGGATTATAACATTTTTCTTATAAAAAATAATGCTTGTTTATCTATTCGGTAGTTTTTTAAAACTATTCGGTTAATTTTAAAACCTCGGACTGCTAAACAGTCCGAGGTTTTTAGAAGTTTTCATTTTTCAATGCATCTATGGGGTTTTCTTTTTTTATCTTGCTCATTGAATAAAGCATTGATATAAAGACTACTGCGAAGACGCTTAAAAAAGAAATTCCGATAGCTGACCAGGGAAGAGTGAAGCCTGTTTCAAGTCCGTTTTGGAGAGCAACCCATATAAGAAGCGATATACCGATTGAAACAGGGATTCCGTAAAGCAATGCTTTTGCGCCGTACAACAGACATTCAAAATTCATCATTCTGTTAAAGCCTTTTTTGCTCATTCCGACAGATTTCAGCATCGCAAATTCACGACGGCGCAGACTGATATTCGTAGAAATTGTGTTGAACACATTAGCGGCGGCAATAAGAGAAATAAGAACAATAAAGCCGTATGCAAATACCTTAATAATAGTTACAATATTCCTTTCCTGCTCAGCGTTTGCGGCATAGTTGTTAAGGAAAACTGTTTCGAGCTCATTATCTACAAGCACTTGTTTTATTGCTTTGTAACTTGTTTCGTGGTTGTCGGATTTGAAGTAATAATTGTACTGCAATTCGTTCTCCGAAAGGCTCGGTAAAACAGTTTTTCGCACACTTTCGGGATAGAGTATTATCAACTCGGTTCCCGCACTCGGTACATAAAACGGAACATTATCTGTAACAGAGCCTATATAGAAAGTGAGATTATCAATACCCTCGTCATAGGGAACATAAAGGTTGTGGTCAGTTTCGCTGTTGTAATACTGATGCACAATGTTTCCGCTTTTATCCTCTATAAATCCGTGATAATAGTAACCTTCAATATCCTTTGCGATTTCTGCAGAAAAGGAAAATGAATCCGCTTTTAAAAGTTCCATATCAATATATTTTTGATTATCGTAGTCAAAGAAGGGGCGTCCGTCTATCGCAATTCCCAACGGTCTGAACGTGTTTATAAAAGTGTTTTCGTCAAGCTTCTTTTCTTTCAGTATTCTTTTAAATTCAGAATCATTTACGAATAAAAACACTGTATTCAAATTTGCCATCTGAGGATTTTCGTTATTCTGAATTTCAATTCTTGAAAGATTTGCAACAGCAAAATCGCTCAGATATTTTTTATCAATATCGGAGTAGTTGCCTCTTGAAGTGAAATATATTGCATCTGTAACAGATGTGCAACTTTTAAATTTTTCCAGAAGAAGCTTCGGAGAGGTATTTTCCATATTTTCATTATAGCAGTTGTAACTGAGGTCATGTTTTTTAGGTTCAAGTCCTATTGATGATGCTTTTATCAGAGTATTTGTGAAAGCTGATGCGGAAATAAAAAGCACAATACTCATAAACAAACTCAGAACAGTGGCCCTGTATTTCTTTTTACTGCGTTTGTAGTGCTTGTGTGCAAGAACACCCGGTAGACCGAATAATTTGTATAATATCGGTGAAGTTTTAACGGATTTTGATTTTATATCTTTATTCTGTCTGATAGCTTCGACTGCTGTAATTGAGGTAGCTCTTTTTGAAGGAATCCATGCTGATATCAAAACTGTCACAAGAGCGATTGCAACTGCAATTATAACTGAAATAAGTGAAACACTTACTCTTAAATCAGCAGGAGAGGAGTCTAACAGGTCGCGGAATTTATTTCCGACAAAATAAAGTGTAACACCGATACCGCCTATACCGCTCAGAATGCCGATGGGAATACCGATAAAGCTTACAGCCAATGCTTCAAATAATACAGTTTTTCTCAGTTGTTTTTTAGTGGCACCGACAGAGGATAAAAGTCCGAATTGCTTTGTTCTCTCTGAAACAGAAATTGAAAAAGCATTATAAATCAAAGCAACTGAGCCGAATATAATAAGTGCCATTATTATAATAGCAAGACTTATTACCATTTCATCAAGATTCGCAATACCTGATGTACCCAAAAATCTGAGGTAATCAATATTTATATTACCGTTTATATTGTTGGTTTCCATAAAATCGTGGATCTTGGCTGGTGCATAAGTTTTGAAATAAATATCAAACAAAGCATCTGAAGGCGGAGTTTTTTCAGCGATTGTAATAGCTGTATATCCCGGTGCTGTGTGATTTTCAAAACCCGGTCTTTCGTAAAAACCTGACACTATAAATTCGCGTGTATAATTCACCTTCAGGATTTCTTCGTTAATAACTTTTTCGTCTTCTGTTTCATACGCGTTTAAAGGTATATCTTGTCCGAAAACATCTTCTCCGATTGTGCGTTCACCGATATCAAGTTTTATTTTATCACCGATTTTGTAATGAATACCGCCGTTTGAAGCAAGGTGGTCAGGAAGCAGAATTTCATTGAGGTAAACAGGGAATGTACCCGAAACAATGTGGATAGGCAACAGGTCTTCTGCATTATTACCTGCACCGAGGATATATAAATAAGGCTTATAATCATTTTTTGAACCTTCAGCTTTTGCATAGCCTAATTGTTGCATATAGGTATATGATTTTATATCTTTTGATTCCGAAATTTTTTCAACAGCTGAAAAATCGGTATCAACTTTACTTCCGTACCAATCGCCGTAAGTGTAAATTGCACTATTGAGCAGATAATTCTGAATACTACTTGCAAAAGTTGTGACAGCGCAAATCATAGCGGTTGAAAGAATAATACCGACTATCGTTACAATAGTACGTGTTTTATTTTTCTTTAAAGATTTGAGCGTAAATCTGTTAAAAATATTCATTTGCGTATCACCTCGTCGCGGGTGATTTTGCCGTCCTCAATGGAGATAATTCTGTCTGCTTGTAAGGCAATATTCTCATCATGGGTAATGATAATTAAGGTCTGGTTATATTCTTTGTTGTAGTATTTTAAAAGGTCAATTATTTCCTGGCTGTTTTTTGAATCAAGATTACCTGTTGGTTCGTCGGCTAAAACAACTGAAGGCGAGTTCATAAGTGCTCTGCCGATAGAAACTCTCTGTTGCTGACCGCCTGATAACTGATTCGGAAGATGATTTTCTCTGCCGTTTAATTTCAGAGTTTTAATAAGGTTTTCAAGTCTTTCGGTGTTTACCTTCTGTCCGTCCATTAAAACGGGTAAGGTAATATTTTCCGTAACATTTAAAACAGGAATAAGGTTATAAAACTGATAGATAAGACCAACCTGTCGTCTGCGGAATATCGCAAGTTGTTCATCGTTTTGCCTGTAAACATCAGAACCGTCCATGTAAACTGTACCGCTTGTGGGTTTATCAACACCGCCTAAAATATGCAGAAGTGTTGATTTGCCCGAACCCGACGGACCTATAATTGCAATAAACTCACCGCGCTTGACGGAAAAGGAAACATCGTCCAAAGCTTTAACCTGATTTTCACCCTTGCCGTAAGTTTTGCAAAGGTTTTTAACATTCAAAATTTCCATAGCTTTTCTCCTTTTTTTGTTTGTGAGTATATTATAATAAAACAATGTTACATTACGGTGACTTTTTAATAACAAAAATGTCACTTTAAAAGGAACCATTGTTAAATGGTTCCTTTGTAAAATCTTATTATAAAACTTGCACCGCCGTCAGAGTTGTTTTCTGCTTTGATAGTACCGTTTTGCTTCGTGATAATCATTCTTGATAATGCAAGACCTACGCCGAATGATTTATCGTCAGAGTTTTCACCTTTATAGAATCGCTCAAAAATGTGGGGTAAATCTTTCTGACTTATACCTTTCCCGTTATCTGAAATTATA
Organism: Clostridia bacterium; assembly: GCA_017442445.1. Taxonomy (GTDB): domain Bacteria; phylum Bacillota; class Clostridia; order Oscillospirales; family Acutalibacteraceae; genus RGIG2945. The sequence goes on along the minus strand of JAFRZS010000066.1, from coordinate 1,849 downwards.
ATCTCAGAATAAAGTGTATTCTCGTTTGCACAAATTCTGATTTTTCCGTGGTCATCTGTATGCTCCATACAGTTTTTAACTATGTTGACTATAGCCTCTTGAGTCCACAAAACATCTCCGAAAAATTCACCGTCAGCTTTAATTTCAAGAGTCTGATTTCTCAGTTCAACAGGAATCAGCAGGGGAGATACGGATTTGTTGATAAGTGTTGACAAGCTTATTCTCTCATTCGTAAATTCAACAGTACCTGCATCAAGCTTTGAAATTTTCAGAAGTGTCGTGATAAGCCAGTCAATTCGTGAAAGTAAATCAAGTAACTCACGATTGAGGTTTAATCTTTTTTCTTCAGATATGTCGTTTTCAGATAACAAGTGAACGAGCAGATTTATTGATGTAAGCGGAGTTCTTATCTGATGTGAAATATCAGCTATTGAATCAGCAAGATATATTTTATCATTCTGCAACAGTTGTCTTTGTTCTTTCAGATGCAGAGTCATCTTATGAATTTCACTCTGCAGAACACCCAGCTCACCCTCTGCATATTTATCAAGGGAGATATTTGTATCTTCATTATGCAGTATCCTATCAATATCTGCAGATAAGTCATATATCTTTTTGTAACGTCTGTAGGTTGTGATAAGATGTGTTGATATAAAAATAAGCGACAGACAAAGAGTGAATATACCAAATTCTGTTTTCAGTAAAGATGCAATGATTGTACCTGTTAAAGCAATAAGAATATTTATAAAAAGCGATTTTTTAATTTCTTTATTTCTGAAAAAATTCATCATTCATCAACCTTATATCCGAGTCCTCTGACGGTTGTGATTATTTCCGGAGACTGCGGATTTTTTTCAATTTTCTCACGTAATCTTTTGATATAAACTGTCAGAGTGTTATCGTTTACAAACTCACCTGCAATATCCCATATCGCTTCAAGTAACTGTGTACGTGAAAGTACGATACCGCGATTATTGAGAAAGACAAGAAGTAAACGGTATTCAAGTGCGGATAAATATAAATCCTTTCCGTTTTTTGTTGCTGTGCCTTTGATTGTGTCAACAGTAACATCACCTAAAGCTACAACTGAGCTTTTTGTGTTTGTCAGACGCAAAATGTTTTTAATTCTCAGGACAAGTTCTCTCGGTCTGAAAGGTTTAGAAATATAATCATCAGCGCCAAGTTCAAAGCCTGTGACGGTACTGTATTCATCGTCAGAGGCAGTCAGGAATATAACAGGAATATTCAAATCTGACTTGATTGCACGGCAGACAACAAATCCGTTCCCGTCAGATAATGATACATCTAATAAAACAAGATCAAAGCTTTCTGTTTTTATTATTTCCAAAGCATCATTCTGTCCCGAAACATTATAAACCTCAAAACCTTCCGAATTAAGAAATTCTGTCAGATTAATTACTATGCTTTTATCGTCTTCAACCAAAAGTATTTTCGTCATAATAAACTCCTGTTATTTACAAAGTATATCACTTTCTATGTATCTGACACCCATATTGTAAAGCTTTCTTGCATCCTCTATTTTATTGACAGTCCAGAAAGAAAGACCGATTTTTGCATCTACTGCAAGTTTTATTGATTCTTCGTTATTATCGTGATAACCGGGGGAGAGCCATACATTGTCGCCGATAGCTTTAGCTTCACGGATATTTTCTTCAGTTATTTTTCCGATGAGATACCAAAGCTCAATACTGCTGTCAAGTTCATGAATTACCTTTAACTGTTCAAGGTCAAATGAAATGATAATAGCAGTTTTTTCAAGACCCTTTGATTTTATTGCATCAATAACAGTATAGAGCTTATCGTAGTTTTCTTCTTTTATTTCAATCTG
>JAFRZS010000065.1 GCA_017442445.1 Clostridia bacterium | reverse complement strand
TCGGTAAAGCTTATTCAAGAGATATGCAATGGGCGGCGTCAAGATATACAGAAGCAAAGCTTGATTCAATCGCAAACGAGCTTTTCAGAGATATTGAAAAAGATACTGTCAACTTTGTAGATAACTACGACAGTACGATGCTTGAACCCACGCTTTTACCGGTAACATTTCCTTCAATACTCGTTAATGCAAATACAGGTATTGCCGTCGGTATGGCAAGTTCCATCTGCTCATTTAATCTGAAAGAAGTTTGTGAAACTACAATTGAGTTAATAAAAAATCCCGACCACATCATAGCGGACACACTTCTCGCACCTGATTTCATAGGTGGTGGACTTATAAGATACAACCGCGATGATATCGAGGAAATATATAAAACAGGCCGCGGCGGAATAAAGATCAGAGCAAAATACGCTTATGATAAATCAAATAACTGCATTGATATTACAGAAATTCCTCCTACTACAACCGCAGAAGCTATTATCGAAAAAATAATAGAAAAAGTAAAAGCAGGTAGTATCAAAGATATCAGCGATATCCGCGATGAAACCGACAGAAACGGTCTTAAAATCACTATCGACTTAAAACGCGGTGTTGACCCTGAAAAGCTCATGCAGAAGCTTTTCAGAATGACAACACTTGAAGATACATTCTCGTGCAATTTCAATGTTCTTATTTCGGGATCACCTCAGGTTCTCGGGGTAAAAGAGCTTCTTGATGAATGGATTGCTTTCCGCATTGAATGTGTCATGCGCAGAGTCTATTCAGACAAAACGAAAGCTTCCGACAAATTGCACCTTTTAAGAGGTTTGCAGAAAATTTTGCTTGATATTGACAAAGCTATCCATATCGTACGAAACACTGAAGAAGAATCAGAGGTTATACCTAATTTGATGATAGGCTTCGGCATTGACGAAATTCAGGCAGAATATGTAGCGGAAATAAAACTCCGTCATCTCAACAGAGAATACATCTTGAAGCGCACAAAGGATATAGAAGACCTTGAAAAAGCTGTTGCTGATATGGAGGATATTCTTAAAAGCAAGGCGAGAGTCAAAAAAATCATCGTATCCGAGCTTAACGATGTAATCAAAAAATATTCAAAACCAAGACGTTCAGAGATCATTTATGATATGGATATTGAGTTTGAAGAAAGTGAAGTAGAAGAAGTACCGGATTACCCTGTAAATCTTTTCTTTACGAAAGAAGGATATTTCAAGAAAATAACACCATTATCTTTAAGAATGGGTGGGGAACACAAACTCAAAGATAATGATAAAATCATCGTATCTCACGAAGGTTCAAACAGAAATGACTTGCTGTTCTTCACAAATCAGCAACAGGTTTACAAAGCGAAAGCATCTGATTTTGCTGATACAAAAGCAAGTACACTCGGTGATTTCGTAGCAACAAAGCTTGAGATGTCCGATGGTGAAGTTCCAATTCAGATGATAGTAACAACTGATTACAGCGGATATCTTTTATTCTTCTTTGAAAACGGTAAAGCAGCTAAGATTCCGTTATCATCATATGAAACCAAGACAAACCGCAAAAAACTCGTAAAAGCCTATTCTGACGATTCTCCTGTAGTTGCAATTATTCATATAACAGAAGATTCTGACTTTGTACTTGTTTCTACAGCAGGCAGACATTTGCTTGTAAATACCGGTGCAATTTCTGTGAAGACTACAAAGCACTCAATCGGTGTATCTGTAATGACGCTCAAAAAAGGTCACCGTGTAATGTCTGTCAAACCTTATGTTCAAGGACAATTTGCAAAGCCATATCGCTACAAAACTAAAAACTTACCTGCAACAGGAGCGCTTCTGAGCGCCGAAGATGCAGGCGAACAAATGCTACTTGAATAAAAATGACCGTTCATGCGAGACTTTCCCCGCAAAAACGGTCTGCGGGGAAAGCTAAGCAAACGCAAGTAAATGCTTTTCTCCGCTACAAATATTATACCTCGACAAATAAAATTTATACAAAATTAAAAAAGTTCTTGCATTTATTATTTTATTGTGGTATAATCTTCAAGTATTATTTCAAGTATATTTCTATGGAGGTACATCATGCTTTGGTATCAGTATTTAT
>JAFRZS010000064.1 GCA_017442445.1 Clostridia bacterium | reverse complement strand
TTTCAAGACCGATGATATTCTTTGCTTATGATTTAGAAGAATATGACAGAGACAGAAGCTTTTACTTTGATTACAGAAGCTTTGTCCCGGGAAATATCGTAGTCGATACAAATGAAATTATCACTGAAATCAAAAGGCTTGAAAATGAATTCAACCCCGCAGTTGTTGCCGAATTCAAGGACAGATATATGTCTGCCTGTGACGGTCATTCAACTGACAGGATTGTTGATTTCATTAAATAAATTGTTGCTTCTTTTACCGCAGTTATATCAGCTGCGGTAATTTCTTTTGTATCTGTGTTGGTTTTGCAGAACACCTCGCAAATTTGGGTGTTCATAATACTTAAAAACTGCTTTGCCTGTGCTTTTACAGATTCAATTTCCGTTTTATTATCAGACCCCGCCGTTAAAATCAATAGCGAGGGTCTGAATTTTTTTATCGGCGGTTTTATATTATGAGTAAATCTCATAGCATAATAAACCTGAAAACGATCAATCAGTGCCTTCATCGGCGACGGAAATGACGAAAAATATACGGGACTTGCAATTATAAAAGCATCGCAATTTTCAAAATCTTCCCTGAAAGTATCCATATCCCTGAATGCACATTCTTTATGTTTGTCACAGTATCCGCAACCGATACAGGGTTTTATACCCATTTTGTAGGCATCATATTGCTTTATCTGAATATCCTCAGGTAGATTATCAATCACCGTTTTTATGAGCCTTTGGCAGACTCCGTTTTTTCTGGGCGATGCATTGATTATGAGTATTTTTTTCACTTTTTCTTTATCCTTGTATCACAATATTTGCAGACTAAATCTCCGTCAACCTCTCTGAAAAGCTTGGGAAGATATTCTTCTGTCTGTGTTATACATCTCATGTTGGTACATTTTGCATCATGTGTGCTTTTCTTCGTCGGCGGAATATCAGCTGTACGGTTTTCAAGCATCTTGATTATAAGTGCCATTCTTGCGTACATACCGTATTCTGTCTGTTCAAAATATTTTGCTCTCGGGTCTTCGTCAACCTCAACAGTAATTTCATCAACTCTCGGAAGCGGATGAAGTACTCTAAGGTCAGGCTTTGCAAGATCCATTTTCTTCTTATCAAGAACATATACGCCTTTCTGTGCTTCGTATGCTTCAACACTCGGAAAACGTTCTCTCTGTATTCTTGTCATGTAGAGAACATCGATTTCAGGCATAATTTCTTCAAGTGTATCAGCATAGGCATATTCACAGCCCTGTGCTTCCATATAATCAACAAGATACTGAGGCAATTTAAGTTCAGGTGTTGATACCATGAGGAATTTGTTGTTTTTATATTTTGATAAGCTCTTGATAAGAGAATGAACTGTTCTTCCGTGCTTCATATCACCGCAAAGACCTATTGTGAGATTATCAAGTCTTCCCTTTTCATAAGAAAGGGTTACAAGGTCGGTCAATGTCTGTGTCGGATGAAGATGTCCGCCGTCACCTGCATTTATAACAGGGCTTCTTGAATACATTGATGATGCAAGTGCCGCACCTTCAAATGCATTTCTGATAACAATAATATCAGCGTAGTTACTGATAACTCTGACTGTATCTTTAAGGCTTTCACCTTTTGATACAGATGAGCTGCCCGGGTCATCAAAGCCGATAAGCTTACAACCTAATCTCAATGCGGCTGTCTGGAATGACATCTGTGTTCTTGTTGACGGCTCATAGAAAAGTGTTGCCATGATTTTTCCGTGGCATACGTCAACGAAATATGTCGGGTTTTCTTTTATAACGCCTGCAAAACGAATTATTTCGTCAAGATCTTCAAGTGAAATATTATCAAGATCAATCAAATTTTTAGCTTCCATTTTAAATCCCCTTTTTTAAATATTCTATTCCTTTGAAAATTTGCTCATTGTTTTCAAAATTATCGCTGTAAAGCTCAACTACACCGTCACCTTTATAGCCGATTTCATCAAGCTTTTTAAAAAACTTCAAAAAATCAAATTCACCCTCTCCGGGCGGTAAGCAATCACGATTTTCATCATGATCGCTTATATGCAATCTCACAATGCTCCCTTTTAAAACATCAATATATCTGTATATATCCGTTTTTGCTCTGAAAGCTTGTTTTATGTCAAGTATTGATCTGAAATTATCCCCAATGTATAACTTCAGGCTTTGCAAAAACTCCGGTGATGATGACAGGCAATTTACAACATTTTCCTGTGCAGGAAGTACATTATGTTTTTTTCCTTCTTCAACAAGCCACTCAAATCGCTCAAAATAAATCTCCTGAGTCAGATGCTTCTGCGGTCTGCTTCCGTGAATAACAAGGTTATCCGCACCTAAAATTGCACATACTTCAAAAAATCTTTTATATGTTTCCATTATATCCTGAACACGTCTTTCGTAGCTTCCGAAAAGAAAATAAGGCTCTGTTGCAGATGTGAACGGGTGTATTGTTTTTACTGACATTTTGTAATACTCTTTGATTTTTACAAGCTCCGATATAAAAGAAGGCTTCAACT
>JAFRZS010000063.1 GCA_017442445.1 Clostridia bacterium | reverse complement strand
TTATTACAAGACAGAATATCGCTATGAAAATCCGAGCACTTCCCGGTGAAATGAAAGCATCGTTTGGCCGTTGGAAATACAATTTTGTAAACGATATCCGTGAAATCAAAAATTTCAAAGGTTCGTTACGCCTCGGCATCTGGATTTCTATGATAGCAATTGTTGTCGCATGGGCATTCTTCTACGGCAAAATTCAGACAGTTCTGAATTCAATCATTACATACAGCGCTATAGGTGATGAGCGTTGGTTGTCCTTGACCAGAGAACTTGCTGCAAAGCTTCCGTTTATATCAGGTCTTGATACCACTCTGCAAAGCCTGGCTGTTCCCTTCCTCGGACATACAGCTATCGGCTGGTTAGCAGGTCTTGTAGGTTTTATAGGTAAATTTATTATATGGTGTGTTCCCTCATTCATACTCGTTAATCACTATTCAAAAACCAAGGGTATCCGCAGTTACGCCCGTATGTTTAAGCGTCCATTCTCTTTAAGATATTGTTGGGGTTCACTTATTGTTATTCTCGGTTGGATTATGATATCCTCAACAGCAGAGTTTATCCGCAGAGGCGAGGTTTATATTTCTTCAAGCTTCACTCCCTTAAAGCTTCTTACAACTGTTCTTTCAGTTACAATATGTGAAGAAATACTTCTCAGAGGCTGGTTATTAAATGCCCTCAACACAAGGGGCGGCCCGGTCTATTCATCAGTTATGGTTTCGGCATTCTATTTCCTCTTACTCTTACCGAAATGGATTCCCACAGGAATTTTCTCAAGTCCTCCCAACCTTATCATCGCTTTGTTGGTAACATTTGCATTCACATTCTCACTTTGTGTTGCATACAACAGAAGCCGTTCAATCTGGACTTCACTCGGACTCAGATGCTTATGGGCACTCTGTACAGCATTATTACCCGGTACATTCTAAAATACGCACGGAGAGATTTCACAAGAAATCTCTCCGCTTTTTTTATCTCTTATTTTCTTTTAAAACTTTATCTGCATCCTGTGCGCAAGAGGTGAAGGAATTATTCTTCCACCACGCAACCAAACTCGTTAATACCGCAAAAATAAACGAGATAATTTCTGATATCTGTTCATTTGATACAGGCAGAACATTTTTGCCCATAAGCTGCAAACCGAGATTTATAAAAGATACAATCATTAATACAGTTCTTATCCATGTTGAAACATCAACACCGGATAAGTTTATTTTTTTATTCATTTCCCACTTCTCCTCTTAATTCATCAATTCTTTTGTGCGCTGATTTAAGGCTGTTTTCAACTGCAACCATTCTTTCTATCAGTCCGTTGTGTCTGTCAACCTTTTTTTCAAGCTGTTCAATCCTGTAATTAGAAAGTCTTGCCGATGTGAGTATTCCTCCGAATGTCCCTGCAAGAGTACCGATTAACGCAAGTATTGCAACCGTTACTTCTGATGTCATCACAATACCTCTTTTAATTTAGTCCAGGTATTTTTTCCTACAACAGAATCAACAGCCAGGGATTTGTCCTTCTGAAATTTTGAAACGGCAAGTTTTAAACCGTTTCCGAAACTTCCGTCAAAACCTTCGGGATTGTACCCGAGGCAATAAAGTGCTGATTGAAGCAGGTAGACATCTTTACCTTGGGATGCGAATTTCAACACAGGATTTTTACTTTTTGCAATTGCATTTTTAACGGCCGCGCGGGTTTTCACTCCGACAATTCCGTCAACGCTCAGTTCAGAGGCATAATTTGAATTCAAAAATCTCTGAATCGTTTTAATTATCGCTGTTTTCGATTCAATGAAGGAGCTTACAGGATAAGTGGAAGTCGTTGTGCCGACATATTTCCAGAGGTATTTTGATTTTCTTGTATCAACGTGTACATAGTTTGCACCGCAGCCTATACCCTTGACTCCGATACTTTCACAATACTGAGCCACTACTTGCGGCAAAACATCTGAAACCGCTATATCTGCTGCTGAACCGAGTGTGTGATAGGAATTAGTCGCTCCGCCGATTTTTGCATTGTAGCTTGGAGTTCTGTAACCGCTGTTTATATTTATGGGCTTTTTAAAATTGCTTCTGATTTTCTGCAGTATCACCACTAAATCTTCATCTATGAGAATTTTGTCACTTCCGTCGTTGCAACGAAATTCCGATACCTTGAAATTTTCTGAAAGCTTTTTGTTTCCGTCTGCTTTTAAAGAATAAGTTTTAACCAATATATTCATCTCCTTTTTGCTCGAATATTCCGAAATACATTCTTGCTTCTGTTTCTGTATTAAATTCCAACCAATGTGATAAATCCGTCCCGCCGGGAGCTTGTACCCTGTCGGTTATAATCAGCTCCTCACCTACTGCGGTTGCAAGGATTTTACCTTCTGATGCTATTTTAATTTCCTTCATAATTAACCTCCTTAATTATCCTACGCAGACGGCACCGAGATTGTTTGTTATAAAATCTCTGACCACATCTGTTGCGCCGTCAGAACCCGTAATTATAAAATTCTTATCGGGAAAAGTTTTCGAGTTTTCATAAAGCTTTCCGAACATTGACAAATAGTGTTCTTGTGTCAGGTTAGTAAAAGATGTATTCCAGACATTTGCCTGTGTTGACGATGTTGAAAAATTCGCCCAATCAAGAACTATCGGTTCTCTGTCGCCTATATCGACGCCTCCTATTTTGTTTTTCGCACCATTATTTTTTCCCTGACAACCAAATGATCTCAATCTGATATGCGGCATATGTATATATTTTACCTGTTCGCAATAAGCCAGCATATCAGTTCCGTTTACAACTTTTGATATATCGGCATTGACTTCAAAACTGTCAAGCACATCGCAGTTTGAACAAATTGATGTAGGATTAAAATCCGTCAGAGTATCAGGAAAATCAATATGCTTCAATGATCTGCAACCATTGAAAGAGGTATCAAAAACTTTTTTACAACTTGTAGGAATGTTAACCTTATTGAGTGATGTGCAACCGTTAAACAATCCTGCACTGATAGTTGTAAGAGTTGGCGGCAGACGAACTTCTTTAAGGTAGCTGCACTGTGAAAAACCATATTCACCTATGGACGCAATGTTATCATGAAAATATACTTTTTCAATTGGCGTCCCGTAGAAAACCGCAGAATTCAGAGATGTAATATTTTCAGGGATTTCACATTCACGCAAACCTGAATTATAAAAAGCGTGCGGCGGTAT
>JAFRZS010000008.1 GCA_017442445.1 Clostridia bacterium | reverse complement strand
TATATTTTTCCTTTTCTTTACGCATTCAAGCAACCCGTCAACGATTGCCTTGCCTGTCTTGTCACGGTAATGAACAATTCTTCTGCGACAGTGTCCGCCTTCAAGTGTTTTTTTGAGTTCACCATTTTCATCACGGTCAAAGTCTACTCCTCTTTCAAGCAGACTCATAACATCGCCGGGTGCTTCGTGCACAAGGGTTGAAACAGCATTGTAATCGTTTTGTCTGTCACCCGCTATGAGAGTATCCTCTATATGAAGATCATAGCTGTCATTTTCGGTATCAAGTACCGCAGCAACTCCTCCCTGTGCCAAAGAGCTTCCCGAAACAGTAAAGCCTTCTTTGCTCAGCATCAGTATATTTATTTTTTCATCGAAACGCAAAGCCGCGGACATACCTCCGAGTCCGCAACCCACGATTACAACATCATACTGCTTTTTCAAAGCCATGGTGACCCTTCTTTCAGTTGCCGTATTTCAACATAGCATCAAGACTCTTTTTTGCAAGGAGTCGGGTTTCTTCATCTATCTCGATAACCTCTCCGCCCTTGCCTGTTACGGCATCGTATACATTCTCAATAGTTGTAAGCTTCATATCTTTGCATACCAGCTTGTCGGGACACAGTTGATAAACTTTCTTTTCCGGATAATTTGCTTTAATGAAATCATAAACACCTATTTCAGTGCCGATAATTACCGGAACATCAAGATCCATTATGAGATCAAGTATCGTCGATGTTGCACCTACAACATCGGCTACTGAAGTTACATCTGAATTGCATTCGGGATGCACCGCCAAAAACGCATCTTTGTGTCTTCTTTTTTCGCGCTTTGCCTCAGAGCCGAGAACACTGTTATGTACCGGACAGCAACCGTCCCATAAGATGATTTTTTTCTCGGGTATTCTTTTCTGAATCCATGAACCTAAATTCCTGTCAGGCAAAAATATCAGTTCTTTTTCAGGCATAGCTTTGATGATTTTTACTGCTGATGATGATGTTACACATACATCACTTATCGCCTTCGTCTGTACGGTTGTATTTATATATGATACAATCGGGATATTACTGAATTCTTTTTTTACGGCCTGTAATTTTTCAAAATCAACACAGTCTGCCATCGGACAGCCTGCAGCGGGATTTGCAAGAACTACCTCTTTTTCGGGAGATAAAATTTTAACTACCTCCGCCATAAATCTTACTCCGCAGACAACCACTCTTTTACTGTCAAGCTTTGCCGCTGCTTTTGCCAGCATATAGCTGTCGCCTTTTACATCAGCTACGCTCAGTATGTCCGGCGACTGATATGAATGTGCGAGTATTGTTGTGCCGTTTTTATTTTCAATTATTTTTTCAATGATTTCCATAAGTCAACCTCAATCAATATATACATCGTTTATTTCCGCACTTGATCTGAGCAGTTCAAGAAGCAAATCCACATTCTTTTTGTCCGATGCAAAAATTGTTGCGCGTAAAACTCCGCCGTCGGTGTTTATAAGCCTTTGTTTTTCTTTTGTATAAAGAATTTCAAGTGATATGAGTTCAATGCCGCATTTTTTAATCATTGACTGAATATGAAGCGATGATTTGTCAAACTCGTTTACGCTTATATAAATATGATTTTTGTCCGCGCTTTTGTCTGTGATTTTTTTCAAGACATTAAGTGTGAGATAAATAACAACGGTTGCAATTAATGCACCTATATAAAAACGCGCTCCTATTGCAAGACCGATACATGATACCGCCCAAAGACTTGCCGCAGTTGTAAGACCTTTGACATTAAAGCCGTCACGTATAATTGTACCTGCACCCAAAAAACCTATTCCCGATACAACCTGTGCCGCCATACGCGTGACGTCAATTTTCAATTCAGGCTGCATTTCCGAAAGAAAGAACGATGTTGACATGATAAGAGTAGAACCCACCGCCACAAGTATGTGTGTTCTGAATCCTGCCGGGCGGTGAGAATGTTCTCTTTCATAGCCTATAAATCCGCTGAAAATTACTGCAAAAAACATCTGCATTATTACAGTTACAGAGATGCGGAGTAAATCAATTTCCCATAAATTTTTAATAGTTTCCATTCCTTTGAAGGCCTCCCGTTATTACTGATTTGCTACATTACCGCAACACTTTTTATATTTCTTTCCGCTTCCGCAAGGACAAGGATCGTTGGGGCCTACTTTCTTTTCCTTATTTCTTACTGTTCTTCCCTTTTCAGAGCCGTCACCTGTTCCCGAACCGCTTTCGGAGGTGATTTTTACTGTCTGCTCACGCTTTGTATCTTCTTCGGATTTTACTCGTACCGTGAGTATGAGATGTGCTGTATCTTCACGGATTGAGTTTGTCATTTCGTCAAACATATCGTAGCTTTCCTGCTTGTATGCTATGACGGGATTCTGCTGACCGTATGCACGAAGTCCGATACCCTGTTTGAGCTCTTCCATCGCATCAATGTGATCCATCCACTTGTTGTCAACATTTCTGAGAAGAACCATTCTTTCAAGCTCACGCATAAGTGCATCGCCGAACTCTTTTTCTCTTGCATCATAAAGTTTCATAGCTCTGTCTGTAAGGAGCTCTTTGATTTCATCTGATGACATATCATCATCTGTGAAATCATCTGCGTTGCAAAGCCAACCGAGATATTTTTCGCGAAGACCTGCAAGATTCCATTCATCTTTAGACAGTGCTGCTGCACAGTAGAAATCGACATTATCTGAAATGCTTTCTTCGATCATGTGTACAATTATCGGTTTGATTTCGTCACCGTCAAGTACCTGATTTCTCTGCTTGTAAATAAGCTCTCTCTGAAGGTTCATAACATCGTCATACTGAAGAACATTTTTACGGATTGCAAAGTTTCTTGACTCAACCTTTGTCTGAGCGCTTTCTATTGTCTTTGTAACCATTTTAGCTTCAATCGGAGTGTCCTCAGGTGCATTCAGTACATTCATTACACTTGTAAGTCTGTCACCGCCGAAAAGTCGCATGAGGTCATCTTCAAGTGAAAGATAGAAACGGCTTTCACCCGGGTCGCCCTGACGGCCCGAACGGCCTCTCAACTGATTGTCAATACGGCGTGAATCATGTCGCTCTGTACCGATGATGTAAAGTCCGCCTGCTGCACGAACTCTCTCAGCTTCATCTTTGATTGCGTCCTTGTATTTCTGATTAAGCTCTGAGAAAATTCTTCTTGCTTCGATGATTTCTTCGTTATCTGTTTCTGCAAAGCCTGTTGCTTCTGCAATCATTTCCTCATCAAAGGACATTCTTCTCATTTCTGACTTTGCAAGATATTCGGGGTTACCGCCAAGCATAATATCGGTACCGCGTCCTGCCATATTTGTTGCAATTGTAACTGCACCGAATTTACCTGCCTGGGCAACAATTTCAGCTTCTTTGTCATGGAATTTAGCATTCAAAACTTCGTGCTTTATTCCCTGAGTTTTTAAAAGTCTGCTGAGCTTTTCGGATTTTTCAATAGAAATTGTACCAACCAGAACCGGCTGTCCTTTTTCGTTGCATTTTTTGATCTGCTCAATAATTGCGTTGTATTTTGCCGCTTCTGTTTTATAAATTACATCCTGTTGATCCTTTCTGATCATGGGCTTGTTTGTAGGAATTTCAATAGCATCAAGCTTATAAATTTCCTGGAACTCTTCGCTCTCGGTCATAGCTGTACCTGTCATACCCGAAAGTTTATCGTAGAGTCTGAAATAATTCTGGAATGTAATGGTTGCAAGAGTTTTGCTTTCATTTTCAACCTTTACGCCTTCCTTAGCTTCAATAGCCTGATGAAGACCTTCGTTATATCTTCTGCCGAGCATAATACGGCCTGTGAATTCATCAACAATTATTACCTGACCATCTTTTACAACGTAATCAATATCGCGTTTCATTATTCCGTGAGCACGGATTGCCTGATTTATATGATGAAGAAGTGTAGTGTTTTCAGGGT
>JAFRZS010000062.1 GCA_017442445.1 Clostridia bacterium | reverse complement strand
GGATATGTTTTTAAAGGTTGGGGTACTACAGCGACTGGCGGAACAATTTATAGTCAGGTAGATACTACAATATCAGCAACAGATTTGAATTCCTATATTAAAACCGGTGATTGTGCTGTAACTTTGTATGCTATCTGGGAAAAGATTGAATTAGTTTCTGATACTGATGCGGTGATTGACGATGAAAACAACTTGATTTTCGGTCTTGATGAAGGCTTGACAAATATCAGTGATTATGTTTCTTTGTCAGCTGACGGTGCGGAGATTGAATTTACACCAACCGAAAACGGTAACGGCACAGGCTCGGTAGTTACAATTGTAGATGACGGCGAAGAAATTGCAAGTTACACGATTGTAATCTTTGGTGACTATAATGGTGACGGTATCATTGATACGGAAGATACAAGCTACTTTGCATCAATCGCAAATTTTGAGCTGTTTGATTGCTATGAGGAAGGAAATGAACACTTATTCATGGCAGCAGACATTAACGGTGATGGTGCGGTTGATAATATGGACGAAGAAGATATGTATGCAGTAGCAAACTTTGAAGCATACATAGACCAGAAAGCAGACGGAACTTACCGTGTTGTCAGATATTAAAAATTAAACAAAAAAAGACAATTCGTTCCTGTCTTAAAAGCACCCACGTTTTGCTTGTGTGAAGCGTGGGTGTTCTCTTGTTTATTGTCGGGTTTTGTGGTATAATGCACCTGAGGTGAGCGTATGATTTTTTATTACATAAGACACGGAGAGCCGATTTATGATCCCGATTCTCTGACGGAGCTCGGAACGAAACAGGCAAAAGCCTTGGCAAAAAGATTGGCAATTTACGGCGTGGATAAAATTTTCACATCTTCATCAAACCGTGCGATTGAGACCGCACAGCCGACCTGTGAGCTTCTGAATATTGAGGCTGAGTGTCTTGAGTTTGCACACGAAAATCTCACATGGGAAGACTTGTCGGTTGAAGAAGACGGCAAAAGAACATGGATATTCAATTCACAGAAATACAAAGAGCTTTTCTGCGGCAAGGAAATCAGAGACCTCGGTGACCGCTGGTATGAACACCCCGAACTAAAAGGCATCAACTGCGAAAAGGGTATCAATAGAATTTATGACGAAGCGGATAAATTCTTTGCATCGTTGGGTTATGAACACGAAAGATACACAGGCAAGTACAAGGTAACAAAATCAAATGACCAAAGAGTAGCACTTTTTGCACATCAGGGCTTCGGTCTTGCTTTTTTAAGCTGTCTGCTTGATGTGCCGTATCCAATGTTCAGTACACATTTTAATGTAGGGCATTCGGGACTTACGGTTATTGAATTTAAAGAAGCAAACGGTGTGGCTATACCGAGAATGCATACCATGTCATCTGATGCTCATATCTATCACGAAGGATTGCCGTTGAACTATAACAATTACATTAAATTCTGAAAGACTGTGAACAATCACAGTCTTTTTTGTTAACTATTTGTGAAGTCGGTTGACATTCCCTCGGAATTTGCTATAATTTAGTCCTTCCCTAAAGGGAAACGCACCTTGAAAAATAAATATACGGCATAAAAGACAGAAATCAAAGACCGCAGCTCAGTCCCCTGACGGTTATGTTTTAACTTGAAAAGGAGAATTTTTAGTATGAAAGAATGTAAAGTTATAAGAATAAATGACGGCTTGGAAGATGAAATTCAGAATGGCGAATTCATGCACATTCTTACGCAACCGAGAGCGGAAAAATTGATAGAGTTTTTTCTTGACAACGGTTATGAGGTAAAGCAGATGATAAGAGATTTTTCACCCGGTATGGGCGGAGCAGGGGGATACTCGTTTTATAGAGGCGGTTTGATTTTTTATCTGGAAAGAGAAGTCGAAGACGAAAGTGAAAAAATGTCAGACCGTGAAATTCTTGAAGCATGGAAGACAATTCAAGCTGATTTTCAAAGCATGAGCGATGAACGAAAAAAAGAGTTTGAAGATGACGAAGATGCAGAACAGGAATTTATTGTTGATGACACGGATGATTATGATATAGATGATGACGATTACTATTATGACGACGATGATGACGAAAATGTTTGATTGTAGGTAAATCTGATTAGTGATAAATGCCGTATAATATTTATTTTTTGAGTGCAATATCCCCACATTATAATGAAATCCTCTGACTGAAAATCAGAGGATTTTTTTATTTTTTTGAAAGAAAGTATTTACAATTTCTATGAAAATGATATAATTATCTTAATTTATTTATCGTAGGAGGTATAAAAATGTTCGTGATTATTAACAAAATTATCGCATGGTTAGTTTCACTTTCTCTGACACTTGCGGGTGCATTTTGTGTCGGTGAGCCCGTCAACGCTGAAGAATACAAAGTTTATGACAATGTAATTCTTTTCATCGGTGACGGCATGGGTGAAAAACATCTTAAGGCAACTAAAAAGGAATTAGGTATTTCACTTCAGATGGAAACAATGCCCGTCAGAGGTCAGTCAATGACAGATAACTG
>JAFRZS010000061.1 GCA_017442445.1 Clostridia bacterium | reverse complement strand
GCATTTTACACCGTACTTTGCACAACGGCGGATATTTTCGCAATAAACATCAATGAGTTCATCAACATTTTCTCTGCCTAATTTGATATTTTCGTGAACGGGAATTGACTCTACTACATCAAATACAAGTCCCTTTTCCTTGCATTCATCTGCCATCTTTTTGATGGATTCTTCAGGCCATACTTCACCGGGTTTTACATCATAAACTGCAGAAACGATTGAATGCATATCAGGAATCTGCGAGATATATTCAAGTGAAATCGGGTCGTCTTTACCGTACCAACGGAATGAAAGTTTCATTTTTTCTCCTCCTAAAAAACCACTTTTAATATTATCGGTAAAGCTACTGAAAGCACTACCGTTATTCCTAAATTCTCAAGAAATATTCCTGCTCTGAAAATGACTGCAGGAATTATGAATATAATTCTTGAAATAAATCCTGCTTCCGAAATACACAGTCCCCAGAAATTTTCCACACTTTTTGCAGATGGGAAAAGATTTGATGCAAAGCATATTCCGAGATACATAAACAGAATATAAAGTAAAAACATCGGGTTAAACTGTAAGGTTGCCGGATTGACAGGCGATACATCGAGCACACAAAGTGCTGTTATTCCCGCACCGAAAAATCCTACCGCTCCTGCAACTTGAACTGCAAACACAAGAATATTGAATGCTGCCGCTTTTAACGGATACAAGAATTCTCCGTGAGGGGTATGTCCTGATATTTCGTCATAATCCGCTTCTTCAAGAGTTTCTATGGGGTCAATATTCATAATAGCGCAAAGCAGAAATTCAACTGCTTTTCTGACCCATACTGCGGGATATGTCAGATATCTTGTTATCATATAAATCTTTTCCATCAGCTCAGGTCACTCTCCACATTCAAGAATATATCGGAAACGGTAAGCTCGCCTGCTCTGTATTTTACAACGGTCTCCGAAGCCGGAAGTTTGTTATCCTTCAGGTGTTTTGCGATTGCATTATCAAGCTTTTTGTCATTCGCCTTGATTGCCGCAATCTGAAGGGTATAGAGCATTTTTACTGTTTCGCAATTACTGAGATCTGTGACATAGCGCGACATAAAATCAATACCGCTTCTTGCATCGCCCTTTATCAGATAGATTATAAGCTTCTCTCTGTCAAGTAATTCTGACGGGTCATTATAATCATAGAACTCATCACAAAGCATCAGTGCATCTTTATATTCTCCCATAAGTCTGAGAATTGATACCTTCATCATCTTTGCTTCCTCATTTACAGGCTGGGGACAAAGTCTGAACGCTTCTGTAAGCTCATTTGCAGAAATGAGTGTTCTTGTTCCCTCAAACTCATAAAGCCATGTCGCATCGGGCGCTTCTCTTTCAAGTGCCTTGTATGCCGCTAACTGAGTTTTGGCATTCTGTTCGAATTTCTGAGTTGCAAGTAAATGGAAATATAAAATAAGATACTTAGGATATTGCGGATTTTTTGCACTGATTTTTTCAATACCTTCATAAGCCTCAACATAATCCTTTGCATCGTTCAAAAGCAGATTGTTAAGCTCTTTGAACGCCTGAGTATATATTTTTGCATTTTCTAAATACTTAATTGCAAACTGAGGATATTTTGAATCGGGATAATACTCATCAAGAAGCTTTTTGCACGATACCGGTCCGAATGCCTTTTCTTGCATTTCAAGCTTTCCGAAAAAAACAGTCTTGCCCAATGCAGTCAGAGGATTGTCGTTTGACTTTTTTTCAGCTCTTTCATAGCTACCCAACGCATATTGAAACATCCCTGATTGCTTTAAAGCCTCAACATTATTCAATGACTTCATTATATCAAGATTACCTGCAAACGCAAAAAATGAAAAAGCAATTACAACAATTGCAAATAATAATACCAATACAGAACCGAAAATCTTACCTCTGTACTTTTTTTCAAGCATTTTCATGGTAGCTTCATCAATTTCAAACCCATCAAATTCGTTGAAATTTTCTTCCACTTTTCCCACCTCCATGACACACTACACCAATTTTAGTATATACATTCGTATTGTATCACAAACTTCTTATCTTTGCAACTTGATTAAAAAAAAGGCTGTAAAAAAACGAATTTTTTTACAGCTCAGTTTTAAGGGGATAGGAAAAAAGATGAAGAACGGACAAACCGAGCAAAGCGGTCTTCGCTTTTTTTACATTCCCTTTTTATTATTTTGATTTTTTCTTTTTAATTACTACCGTTGTCACTACAGCCGCAATAACAACGACTGCAACCGTAACTGCTATTATAATTATCTTTTTAAAATTCTGTTTCCGGACAATCTCAAGCTGTTCCTTCTGCACGGAATCAGACTGACCCTCAGTGTTGGTATCCTTTGTGAACGCTGCACTGCTTGTTTCATCGGGAACTGCAGGTACATATTCTTCAACATCTGAATTGAAATGAATATTTGCATTTTTCAACCATTCATTATGCTCTGCAAATACGATTTTTTCCCAATCTTCTTTTGTGCCTGAATAGTAAACATCTCTCAATTCTTCACAGCAATAGAAGGCATATTCACCGACCTTTTTGAGTGACTTCGGTACATTGATTGTTACGATATCAACACATTCGTTAAATGCACTTTCACCGATTTCTGTTACTCCGTCGGGAATTACTACGTCATATAAATCTTCGCAGTAATCAAACGTGCTTTCGGGAATTACTGTGAAGTGGTCGGGAATTTTTGCGTTTCTGAGACTTTCGCAATCCTTAAAAACCTTGATACCGAAATTCTCAACAGAATCGGGAATTATCGCTTCAAGCATTTCCGAGCAATCTCCGAAGGCTCCGTCACCGATTGTTTTGACACCGTCGGGAATATTGATTTTTGTTGTGCCTCGGCAGGAATTGAATGCCCTTTTTTCTATTGTGATTATTGTATCGGGTAAAACAAATTCATTTACACCGATTGTATCATAAAAGGCTTCTTCTCCGATTGCCGTTACCTTACAGCCTTCAATTTCCGACGGAATTTCGCAAAGTGTCGGAATTTTATCTGTGTGTCCCGTAATTTTTGCTTCACCGTTTTCAATGACATATTTCAAAAACTCACCGTACATTTTTTCCTCTGCCGCAAATGCTGACATCGGCATTAAAGACAGCATAAGTATAACAACAGAAATAAA
The DNA here is from genome assembly GCA_017442445.1 of Clostridia bacterium. Lineage (GTDB taxonomy): Bacteria > Bacillota > Clostridia > Oscillospirales > Acutalibacteraceae > RGIG2945. Next base: position 10,145 of record JAFRZS010000061.1, on the reverse strand, counting down.
CGCAGTAATTATTCTTTTCATATTCTTCCTCCGAAAAATTTATCTGATTTGATTATATTTATTTTTTGTGTTGTTGTCAAGGAATCACAGGTTATAATTATTTTTCATTCGTCAGATCAACTGTTAAATCAAAGATTTTCATCGTCAGAAATGAAATCAATTATATTTTTGTGTATCACTCCGTCTCGTTTCTGCAGAAGTGTATCAACCGTAAACAGAAATTTCGGGTAGTTGTCTCTGATCATACTGAACGGCTTATATTCTCTCTCCTCTGTTTCTTCATTCATAATCGTCATTGCCACCTGAATGTAGCGATATTCATCATTTATTCGTGTGATAAAATCACATTCCAGTTTCCCGATACGACCAACACTTATTTTATAATTTTTTGCAGAAAGATAGGTATAAACTATGTTTTCCAGAACAGGTCCATAGTTAATTCTTGCATCTACATTACGAGAGTAATATATTCCTAAATCAGCAAGATAATATTTCTGTTCACCTCGTAAAGATTTTTTTGATTTGATATCAAATCGAGTGCATTTGTATATAATTTTCGCATTCTCAAGTATTTTCAGATAATTATTCAGTGTTTCCTGGCGGATAACAATATGCTCCTGATTTTTAAAATACTCTGCTATTCCCGAAAGACTTACAGTGGCTCCGAAGTTATTTATAATATATGTCATAACCTTCTCAAATACCAATCTGTTTCGTATCTTCTTATGCCTTACAACATCTTTATCAAGTATCTGAGATATAACATCGGATATATAGGTTTCTTTGTCTGCGATATTATCAAATTCAAGTGTTTTAGGAAAACCGCCAAAACGGATATATTCATTAAACTCCTCCATTTTGTTTTCTTTGATTTCTTTTCCAAAAAACTCTTTCATTTCAAGATACTCACGGAAATTCAAAGTAAACATTTCAACCTCAATATATCGTCCGGTCAGTTTGGTAGAAAGCTCACCGCTGAGAAGATAAGAATTAGAGCCTGTAATAAAGATTGAAAAATTTCCATCCTCTCTGAAACCGTTAATAACCTCCTCAAAACCTTCAACATTTTGCACCTCATCAACAAACAAATACTTGAAATCGTCATCTGTTATAAGTGCTTCAATCGCTGCCTCCAAATCATCGGGAGTTTTAATTTTTCTGTATCCTCGCTTGTCGAGATTGAGATATAGTATATCTTTTTCATCTACCCCTGATTTTTTTAAATCCTCCATAACCGACAAAAGAAAACACGATTTTCCGCAACGGCGTATACCTGTAATCACTTTTATGAGATCACTGTGATAGAATCCACGGATTTTATCAATATAGTACTGCCTTGTATATACTTTATTTTTCATTATCGGCACTCCTTTTAATTTTCTGATAATATTATAACACAAGTATCAATAAATATCAAGTTAAGGCGGTATTTTTCGTGTTTTTTCGAAATTACCCCTCTTAACTGCCGTTTAACTACCGAATATTCAAAGTCGTCGTAAAAACTAAATGTTAAGAAATTGTTAACAATCCGGGAGTTTTCTCGGATTTTTTCTTTTTTCAGAGAAAATCGGGCGTAAAACAGGGTATTAGTGCAGGACATCAAAAAACAAGGAGGTTGTGTGAAATGACAGAAAGAGAAAAACTGTTTTGCAAATTTTATTCCGTTTTCAGAAATCCGCGTGAAGCTGCCGCGGCGGCAGGTTATACCTTTGCTTCATCAAAGTCTGTGAAGCTTCTTGAACGCGCGGATATCCGAAGGGAAATCAAAAAGCTTGAAATGAAAAATCAGACAAGCTTTTCCGAAGTTATTTCGGGTCTTCGCCGTCTGGCTTTCGGCTCGTCTGCCGATGCCGTTAAGCTTATTTTCAGAGATGAAATAACCGACGAGGAAATTGAACACCTTGACCTGTTCAATGTTTCCGATATCAAAAGACCTAAAAACGGCGGTCTTGAAATTAAATTTTTTGACCGCCAGAAAGCCTTGGAAAAGCTTCTTGAAATTTCTGAGCTTGATGATACTTCGGGTGCTTCTTCATTCCTTACGGCACTTGAAAAAAGTGCTGTTACACTCGGAGGTGTTTTTTCTGATGAAGAAAAAGACTGAGTTCAAAACCTTTTCCAAAAAACAGCTTACCGCACTTTGCTGGTGGTGTGATAACAGCCCTTATAAAAAATACGATGCATTGATTTGCGACGGTGCAATCAGGTCGGGAAAAACACTTTGTATGTCTATTTCCTTTGTGACCTGGGCGATGAAAAGCTTTTCGGATACTTCCTTTGCAATATGCGGAAAGACAATCGCTTCTTTAAGGCGTAATCTCATCACTCCGATTATACCGATACTTGAACAGTTAGGTTTTGAATGTAAGGAAAAGCTCTCAAGAAATCTGCTTGAAATCACTTTTGCAGGAAAGAAAAATCTCTTTTATTTTTTCGGCGGTAAGGACGAATCATCTGCAAGTCTTATTCAGGGTATGACTCTGGGCGGTGTTTTATTCGACGAGGTGGCTTTAATGCCCCGTTCTTTCGTTGAACAGTCCCTTGCCCGTTGCTCCGTTGAAGGCTCTCGCTTCTGGTTCAACTGCAACCCTGAAAATCCGCTTCATTGGTTTCATGAAGAATGGATATCCAAAACCGCTGAAAAAAACTGTCTTTATCTTCACTTTACCATGGAGGACAACCCTTCCCTCACCGCTGAAATAATAAAGCGCTACAAGAGTCTTTACAGCGGTGCTTTCTATGAGCGATTCATCGAAGGCAAGTGGGTTGCCGCCGACGGTCTTGTTTATCCGATGTTCTCAACCGAGTCTTCAGTCTGTGAGATACCCAAAGATTTTTCATCATTTTATGTTTCGTGCGACTACGGTACTGTCAATCCGTCATCTTTCGGTCTGTGGGGCGAAAATGACGGTGTCTGGTACAGAATCAACGAGTATTACCACGATTCCCGTAGGTTAGGGGTTCAGCGCACAGACGAAGAACACTATGCCGCCTTAGAGGAACTGTGCGGCGACAGACAAATTACTGCGGTAATTGTTGACCCGTCTGCCGCAAGTTTCATTGAGTGTATAAGGCGACATAAAAAATACAAGGTTATTCCTGCGAAAAACGATGTTCTTGACGGCATCAGACTTACCTCCGATGCACTGAAAAGCAGAAAAATCAGGTTCAGCCGTGCCTGTGTAAACTCTATAAAAGAGTTCTCGCTCTATCGCTGGGATAACAAGGCTGTCCGTGATGCGCCGCGCAAAGAACACGATCACGCTATGGACGATATCAGATATTTCGTCACTACGGTTCTTGCGGCACCGGACAGTTCATTTTTTGCAATAGTAATGGAAAGGAGGTAAATTTTGAAGCTGACTAAAAGAAAAAATCAGGAATACACTTCGGTTTTGCAGACGGCAAAGAAAAATTCTCATCCGTTTGCATATATCGACAGCTACACTCCCCTGTCAAATCCTCAGTTGAAGCTTTATGCGACGCTCAGAGAGGCTGTGCCTATCATTGATGCCGCAATCTTAAAGCTTGTGAGAATGACAGGCGGTTTCAAGGTTGAATGCAGTAACAAAAGAACAGAAAAAGCTCTTGCGGATTTTTTAAGACAGGTCAATGTCGGCGGAAATCAATTGGGTATTGAAGCCTTTATCTCAAGCTATTTTGAACAGCTTTTAACCTACGGCACAGCCGTTGGCGAAATAGTAATTTCATCTGACTCAAAGCCTGTTGCGCTTTATAACGCGTCACTTGATAACATTGAGCTTGTTCGTTCCGAAAACGGTCTTGATGTGGATATCTATGTCACCGACGGTGCAAAGAAATCTAAAATCCCCTATCCCGATTTAGCGCTTCTCTCCGTGCTCAATCCCGAACCCGGTCGCGTTGAAGGTACTTCGATGCTTAAGGGTCTTCCGTTTGTAAGCTCCGTATTTTTAAAGATTGCAAACACTATCGGTACTAACTGGGAAAGAGTCGGTAATGTGCGTTTTGCCGTCACCTATAAGCCTGTCAACGATGTTCTTGATAAGGCTTTTGCCCGTGACCGTGCTATGCAGATTGCTGAGGAATGGGGTAACGCTATGCAAAGCGGCTCCGTTAAAGACTTTGTCGCTGTCGGCGATGTCGGTATCAAGGTCATCGGTGCCGATAATCAGATTCTTGACTCGGAAATACCTGTCCGTCAGATGCTTGAACAAATCGTTGCAAAAACAGGTCTTCCGCCGTTTATGCTCGGTCTTTCGTGGTCTTCAACGGAAAGAATGTCATCTCAACAGGCAGATGCACTTACAAGTGAGCTTGAAGCTTTCCGACGCATTCTCACTCCGATCATTGAAAAAATCTCCAAGATTTTTCTGCGTCTTAACGGCTATGATGACGATTGCTTTGTTGTCTGGGAGGATATCACTCTTCAGGACTATGTTGAGCTGAGTAAATCAAGACTTTATGATGCTCAGACAAAAAAGCTTTTATCTGAAACTATTTCTAAGGAGGAAGAAACTTGAACAACGGTTTTACATCTGTAAATCTTTCTGATGAAGATTTGGAACTCATCAACAGATTTACAAAATCACCCATCGATAAAGACTCTGTTTTCACCTTCTCCGTTGTTCTCTGCGACAACGAGGTGGACAGGGATTATGAGCGCTTCGATGAAGCCTCCCTCAGAGTCCTTGCAGAAATGTTTGTCGGCAAAACAGGTATCTTTGATCACAGTATGAAAAGCGGTGACCAGGTCGCAAGAGTTTATGCGACAGAAGTTTTGTCCGACAGTACAAAACGAACTTCACTTGATGAAGCTTACACCTTTATCAAGGCTAAGTGCTATATGCCGAAAACTGACGGAAATTCCGACCTCATAAAAGAAATCGAGGCAGGTATCAAAAAGGAAGTCAGTATCAGCTGCAGTGTCCGTAATGTAATCTGTTCAATCTGCGGTACTGATACAAGGCATAAATACTGTGAGCATCAGAAGGGTAAAACTTACGGCGGAAAAATCTGCCATAATGTACTGAAATCACCTGATGATGCCTACGAATGGAGTTTTGTTGCCGTTCCCGCACAAAGAGGTGCGGGTGTCACCAAAGCTTACCGTAACGATAAAAAGGAGGTGCGGGAATTGGAAAATATCATTAAAAGTCTGAAAACTGCTGATACACAAATCTCTCTCAGCTCAGAGGAAGCGTTGAAGCTCTCAAACTATATCGCAGAGCTTGAAAGAAAATCACATGACGGTCAGCTTTACAGAGAATCACTCAAAAGCGAAGCCATAAAGTTTGCAAGTATTGCTTTGCCCGATATGAAAAGCGGTGTCATAGCAAATGCCTGTGACATAATTTCCACGGAGGATCTTGTTGAACTCAAATCCGCTTTTGAAAAACAGGCAGCTGCAAAAATGCCTGTTAAGCCTCAGTTTTCACATACTGAAACAAAATCAAAAAACAACAATAATGAATTTAAAATTTAGGAGGAATAAAAATGTCAATTTCATTTAAAGGTCTCGGTGAAAATGTAATCACTTTCAAAACATCAAATGCTGTTGCAGGTCAGCCTGTTACTGTAAGCGCTAATGACACAGTTTCAAAATCCGCTGCAGGTGACAGCTTCTGCGGTGTTGCAGTTTCCGTTGTTGACGGCTGTGCCGCAGTACAGACAAACGGCTTCGTTGAGCTTCCCTATTCAGGTACAGCTCCGACAGTAGGCTACGCAACTCTCGTTGCAAACGGAAGCGGCGGTATCAAAACAAACACAACCGGCAGAAATCTTCTTGTTGTAAATGTAAATACAACAAAATCAACTGCTGTAGTAATGCTTTAAGGAGGAAAAAATAATGGCTAATTTTGATAACATTAAACTTGAAAAGGGACTCTACACAACAGGTAAATCCTTTACTTCAGCTTTGGAGGAGCTTGACCCTTCAGAAAATTACAAGGGTACATCTTTGGAAGGTCTTGATGCTTTTGAACGTCAGCTCAAGAGATTTGATATCAAGGTGGGCGGTGTGCATTCTGATGTTGTTGAAAAATTCTTCAAGACTACAGACTCTGCGGCACTCTTCCCCGAATATATCTCACGCGCAGTAAGACAGGGACTTGAGGAAGCTAATGTTCTTCCCGACATCGTTGCAACTACTACAAATATTGATTCTCTTGATTACCGTACAATTACATCTGCTCCTTCAGATGATGACAAGGAATTAAAGAGAGTTGCAGAAGGTGCTCAGATTCCGCAGACTGTTATCAAGACTCAGGAAAATCTCGTTACTCTCCACAAGAGAGGCAGAATGTTGGTCGCATCTTATGAAGCAATCCGCTTCCAGCGTCTTGACCTTTTCACAGTAACTCTCAAGCAGATCGGCGCTTATATCGCCCGTACTCAGCTCAACGATGCTATCAACGTTCTTAAAAACGGCGACGGCAACAATAATGCCGCTGCTTCTTCTGCTGTTGCAACATCAGGTACACTTACATATGCAGATATCGTAAAATTCTGGAACGGCTTTGACCCCTATGCACTCAACACTATCGTTGCAGATCCCGCAGTGCTTGAAAAAATTCTCAATCTCCCCGAATTTAAAGACGCTGCTGCAGGTCTTAATTTCCACGCAACAGGCAATCTTGTTACTCCCATCGGTGCAAAGCTTGTCCGTTCATCTGCTGTTGATGAAAATTCTCTTATCGGTCTTGATAAGTCATGCGCTCTTGAAATGGTTGTTGCAAGTGATATCACAACTGACTTCGATAAGCTCATCGACCGTCAGCTTGAACGCGCTTCAATCACTACTATTGCAGGTTTTGCAAAGATCTTCAATGACGCTTCTAAAATTCTCACAATCTGATTGAAAGGCGGTTTTTGAATGACTAAGTGGAATGTACTTGAACAACTCCAAAGACTTATGCCTATGGAGGAAGAGGCTGTAGAACGCGCTATCCCGATATGCAGTCAATGCCTCGACGAAATAAATGAAAACCTTCGTGACGACGCAGACAAAAATGATAAAAGAATTGCTCTTGCGGCTGCGGGACTTGCTTATTATCAGCTGATGATTACAAGTATTTCCGCTGACGGCACAGTCACATCATTCAGAGCGGGTGATGTGACTGTCAGCAAAAACCCCGTTGCAGTTATGGAAATTGCCGCAAGCGTGCGCGACGAGGCTCTGGCAAGGGCTGTTCCCATCTTAAAAGACCGTGATTTTGTTTTCAGGCAGGTGGGAATATGAGTCTGAAATCAAGCTTCAAAAAATACGGACGCGAAATGGTTCTCTGTAAAAATGACGGCTGGACTTCTAACAGATATTTCGGTTTTATTGAGCCTTTGAGATATAAAAATAAAATGTATTTAAACGGCATCAACACCGAAATCGGTTATGACAGTCAGGGACATTATCTCTATATCGGCCCTCCCGACCACGATTTGTCGGGTCTTGACGATTCTTTTTATCTCGTCGCGGGTGAAGATAAATTCATCATTGACCGTGCCGAAAAAGTTTACAGAGGAAATAATGTATTTTACATCTGGGCAATCATCAGAGCCATTGTGGAGGTGGATTAAATGAGTGACGAAATTGCTGTATTACCCCAAAAAGTTGTTGATTGGCTGTCCTCACAGGAAAATCTCAGCGATATAACTTTCTTGTGTGAATTCCCCCCTGTAAAAAAAGCCAATCCTGTTAAAAAACCCGTTGTTGCGGTTGGTATTGAGAATATCACACTCAACGACCACTTTGACGAAACAGAACCCGGTGTGTTCGTTGAAAACGAATACTGCCGCGATGCAAGAATTAAATTTGAATTCGGTATTCATGTACCTTTCAGCTCGGGCGGTACGGAATGTCATACCGTTTTCACAAGAATTATTGATGCTCTCACTTTCAATTCTGATCTGAATATTCTTGAGTCGGGTTGCGGAGAAACCGTTTCAAGCAGAGATACAGGCGCTTTTGTTATGACAGCTTATGCGCTCGTTCTTGCTGACTTCTGCCCTGCTGAAACGATTGAAGAAAACTATCATTCCTTTCTTGATAAAGAGCTTCTTTGCGGAAGCCACATCAGAAACGGCGATATTCATGTCACTCTTGACGATAAAAACTATTGGAACGGTATAGTAAAAACAGGAATCTATATCGGCTCCGGTACCGGCACAAGAACTCTTAATCTCGGCTTCAAGCCGAAGGTTTTTATGACAGGTGCTTATGAGGTATCCCCCGTAACCGTTGATTTTACAAACAAAAAAGTCACATCTTATTGGGGCTTTACACTTGATAACGGTTATCGCACCATGGGTATTGAAACAACAAGCACAGGTGTAAAGCTTTTAAGCGGTTCGTCTCAGGACCTTTTCGGCGCAACACCAAACCTCAATGAATCAGGTATGACTTACGCGTATTTTGCGCTTAGATAATGCGAAAACTATGTTTTCGCATTGAGTTGACAATAGTCAACATATCGAATTTGCAAAGCAAATATATCGAGTAAACACAGTTTGCATATCGACAAAGGAACAAAAAAGCAACCAATCGGAATTAAACTCCGATTGGTTGTGTTTTTTTATAATGCAGAATGCAGAGTGCAGAATTTCGGGTGGACTCCGTCCACACCTATTATAATTTAAGGCACTTCATTTTCATTTGTTGTGTGTGATGAAAAATCATGCGGTGTTCTGTTGTGCTCTGTTATCATTCTTTCTTTTTATCTTTATTTAAATATTTTTTCCAATGTCCCGTAAGGAAGAAAATTGATACTATCATACATCTTACAAACTGGTCTATTGCAATACATATCTTGTATGTATAAAGTCCGTATCCTAAAATTCTTATCGTCACATAGCCAAGTATTACTCTGAATACCCACAGACTTATCAGCGAAGCAATAAGCGGCGCGACAGAGTCTCCCGCACTCCTGAGCGCTCCCGAAACGGTCTGATGTGAATTGATAAACGGAAGCGGTATTGCTGACAATATCAGAAGCACTGATATTATCGGATAAAGACTTGTATCGTTAGAAAACAGCGATGCCAACGACTTACCCATAGTACAGAATATCAGCATCTCTGCACCCGCAAAGGACAGGGCAAATTTCAATGCAAGTTTCAGATAACTTTTTGCTTTCGGAATATTGTTTTCCCCCAAAGACCTTCCGAAAAGTGATGTTGTTGCTATCTGTGAAGCCGAGCCCGACAGCCACGCAAAGCCTTCAAGATTTGCAACTATCTGATTTGCCGCAATATCCTCGGTTGAAAGCACGGATATTATCTTTGCAGTCAGTACGGCACCCGCCTGTAAAATCACCTGTTCGCCTGCCGCGGTCAGACCTATCGGCAAGAGTCTTTTCTTTATCATCGGATCAAAGTTTTTCTTGATTCCGTATTTGAAATTTATTTCTGAATCTGCGCACAAAAGCACAAGAAGTGCGAATACAAAGGAAACCACTTTTGCAAGTGCTGTTGCTAAAGCCGCACCGTCTGCTCTCATTTCGGGGAAACCGAATTTTCCGTATATCAGAATATAATTCAATATAACATTTACTACTCCGCCTGTCAGATTATAAATCATCGGAGTCTTTGATACACCGATACCTCTTAAAATAGCGGTTATGTTAAAGGTCACAATCTGAAAAAAGAAGCCGTAAGCATTTATTCTGAAATAACTCGCCGCAACCTCAAGAATTTCACTCTCGCCGCAGATAAAACGCATCAGGGGTTCTGCAAAAATTATTGAAACCAGTGATGCAAAAAGTGCCACGGGTACAGCTATTCCCATGGACTGCCATGCGGCTGTGCGCATATTATCCTTTTGCTTGGCACCGTAATACCATGCCACCGTTGCCGTGGTACCGATAAAAAGCGCATTTGATACAGAAACAATCAGATTTACCGGCGCAACGCACATTCCGACAGCCGCGACTGATACGGTTGAGTTTGTCATCTGACCGAGCATTATCGAGTCAGCAATATGAAACAGCTGAGAAAGTACCCCCTCTATAAGTGCGGGGAATAACAGTTTGTAAAAATGTTTCTTGTCCTGTTTATCAAGTCTCACCGTATCACCACCATAAATTAAGGAGCTGTAAAAAAAACGAAAGTTTTTTTACAGCTTCGGCTTTAGGGGATAGGAAAAAAAGATGAAGACCGGACAAACCGAGCAAAAT
>JAFRZS010000060.1 GCA_017442445.1 Clostridia bacterium | reverse complement strand
CATAACCTTATCGAAGGTATGCTCATCGGTGCATATGCAATCGGCGCAAGTGAAGCTGTTGTATATGTCCGTGCAGAATATCCTCTCGCAATTTTAAGACTTGAAAACGCAATTAAAGAAGCGAAAGAAAAAGGTTATCTCGGCAATAACATACTTGGTTCGTCATTTTCTTGCGAAATGAGAATTAAAGCAGGTGCAGGTGCATTTGTATGCGGTGAAGAAACAGCACTTATTGAATCTCTTGAAGGTCAGAGAGGAATGCCCAGACTCAAACCGCCTTTCCCGGCACAGTCAGGTTACTGGCACAAGCCTTCAAATATCAACAATGTTGAAACCTTTGCAAATGTACCGTGGATTTTATTAAACGGCGGAAACGCCTTTTCGGCTATGGGAACTGAAGACAGCAAGGGTACAAAGGTATTTGCACTTACAGGTAAAATCAAACGCGGCGGACTTGTAGAAATCCCCATGGGTAAAACACTCCGCGATGTAATATTCAATATCGGCGGCGGTATCAGAGATGATGCAGAATTTAAGGCTGTACAGATGGGCGGACCGTCAGGCGGTTGTATTCCGATGTCATTGATTGATACAGTTATTGATTATAAGAAACTGGGTGCAACGGGAGCGATAATGGGTTCAGGCGGTATGGTTGTCATGGATTCCTCAACCTGTATGGTCGGCATGGCAAAATTCTTCCTTGACTTTACTGCAAAAGAATCATGCGGTAAATGTATTCATTGTCGCCTTGGTACCAAGAGGATGTTAGAGGTGCTTGAACGCATCGTTTCAGGCAAAGGTATGGAGGGTGACATTGAGTTACTTGAAGAGCTTTGTGTATCAATCAAAGACGGTGCGCTTTGCGGACTCGGTCAGACAGCACCCAATCCCGTACTTACAACAATAAAATATTTCAGAGACGAATATGAAGCACACATCAACGATAAGAAATGTCCTGCAAAGGAATGTATTGATATGGTTTCATACTCAATCAACGACAACTGTAAGGGTTGTACCTTGTGTGCAAGAAATTGTCCTGTTAATGCAATTTCAGGCAAGGTAAAAGAAAAACACACTATTGACACAGATGTATGTATCAAGTGCGGCAAGTGTTATGAAAGCTGTAAATTCGGTGCAGTTGTAGTTGAATGAGAAAGGATTGCAATATGTTACATTTAGTTATAGACGGAAAAAATATTGAAGCAAAAGAGGGTTCAACAATACTTGAAGCGGCAACTGCAAACGGTATTGAAATACCCACACTTTGCTATGATAAAAGAGTGGAGCTTTACGGTGCATGCGGACTTTGTGTTGTAGAAGCAGAGGGTGTACCGAAGTTACTTCGTGCCTGTGCAACAAAAGCAACAGAAGGCATGGTTATCAACACAAAAACACCGAGAGTCATAAGGTCAAGAAAGGTAGCACTTGAGCTTCTTTTAACTGACCATGACGGTGATTGTAAAGCACCGTGTTCACTTGCTTGTCCTGCGGGAACAGACTGTCAGGGCTATGTCGGAATGATAGCAAACGGTGAATATAAAGAAGCTATAAAGCTTATAAAAGATAAAATTCCAATGCCTGCATCAATAGGCAGAGTTTGTCCGCATCCGTGCGAAAAGGCTTGTCGCAGACAGAATGTTGAAGAGCCGATATCTATTGCATGGCTTAAAAGTTTTGCGGCAGATATGGATTTGAAATCTGACGATGTTTTCAAACCCGAGGTAGCAGAAGCTACAGGCAAAAAGGTAGCTGTTATCGGCGGCGGCCCCGGAGGACTTACAACAGCATATTATCTCAGAATAATGGGACACGATGTAACGGTTTATGATGCTATGCCTAATATGGGCGGCATGCTTCGTTACGGTATTCCGCAGTACAGATTACCGAAAGAGGTAGTTGAAAGAGAAGTTCAGGAAATAGCATCAATCGGTGTAAAGCTTCAGAATAATGTCAGGATAGGTAAGGATATCACCTTAGAAGAATTACGCAACAGCAATGATGCAGTGGTAGTTGCTATCGGTGCATGGAAGAGCAGTTCAATGAGAGCAAAGGGTGAAGACCTTGACGGAGTGCTCGGCGGTATTGATTTCTTGCGTAATTCTGTAATGGGATTGCCTCTTAATATGGGCAAGAGAGTTGCAGTTGTCGGCGGCGGCAATACAGCCATGGATGCTTGCAGAACTGCCGTAAGACAGGGCGCAGAAGAGGTTTATGTAATCTACAGGAGAACTCGTTCCGAAATGCCTGCAGACGATGTTGAAATTGAAGAAGCTATTGAAGAAGGTGTAGAATTTAAATTCCTCACCAATCCCGATGAAATTATCGGTGAAAACGGCAAGGTCAAAGCTGTCAGATTGCAGAAAATGGAGCTTGGCGAACCTGATGCATCAGGCAGACGATCACCTGTTGCAATTGAAGGTGCGTTTGAAGAAATTGAGCTTGATACAGTTATTATGGCGATCGGTCAGTATGCAAATCTTGACGGATTTGAAAATTTGGAGCTCACAAGAAAAAGAACAATTGCTGCAGATGAAAGCACATTCAGAACATCACTTGAAGGTGTGTTTGCGGTAGGTGATGCTACCAACAAGGGCGCAGATATTGCGATTTCAGCAATAGGAGAGGGCAAAAAAGCAGCCGAAGTAATTGACACTTATTTAAACGGTGAGATTGTCGGCTACAAGAAACCCTACGTTGTTGAAAGAGTTGTATCTCCCGAAGAATATGAAAAGTATGAAAAGGCAAACAGACCTCATATGCCTCATCTTTCACCCGAAGAAAGAAAGCATAATTTTGAAGAAATTGTAAAAGGCTATTCTGTTGAAGATGCAAAGAAAGAAGCATCTCGCTGTCTTGAATGCGGATGCCACGATTTCTATGAATGTAAGCTCATAAAATATGCAAATGAATATGATGTTAAACCCGCAAGATTCGGTGACAACAAGCATCAGAGAAGAAACGAGCAGACACATCCCTATATTGAAAGAAATCCCGACAAATGTATTCTCTGCGGACTTTGTGTAAGAGTCTGCGAAGAGGTAATGGGAATAACAGCATTGGGACTTATCGGACGAGGCTTTGATACAATCGTACAGCCTGAATTTGACAAGCCCTTGCAGAGTACGGAGTGTATTTCTTGCGGTCAGTGTGTGACACTTTGTCCGACAGGTGCTTTGAGAGAAATTCAGCCTGTTATAAAACCTGTACCTGCAGTTGAAAAAGAAACAGTAACAACTTGTTCGTTCTGCTCTGCAGGTTGTCAGATGAAACTGAAATCTGTCGGTAATACAATTTTGAGGGCAGTACCCGAAGGAGAATGTTCACTTCTTTGTGCAGACGGACGTTTTGGCTTTGGTGAAAGACAGTCCGTTGAAAGAAAACTCAATGCCAAGGTAAACGGCGAAACTGTAAGCTTTGATGAAGCGGCGAAAGCTATCAATGAAGCATTTGAAAAATATGATGCATCTGATATCGGTGTAGCAATTTCCGAAAGTCTTACCAATGAAGAAGCGACAGCTGCAAAAGAGTATGCTGAAAAGGTATTGAAAACTTCAAATATTTTCACATACTCAACACGTAAACAAGGCCCGAGAGCAAAAATGGGACTCGGCTTCTCACCTAAAAAGCATAACGAAAAATTCGGAGAGGTCACATTGTCAAACAACGCAAATGCAAAGGGAATTGAAAACCTCGGAATCACAAAGAGTACAGATGTTTTTAAAGCTATGCTCCTGGTAGGTGAGGAATTACCCGAAGGTGCAAAAGCAGATTTTGTTGTGAAAATAGGACTTTTCAATGACAATGCAGATGTATTTGTACCGCAGTCAACATTTGCGGAAACAAACGGAACAGTAATTTCCGCAGACGGTGAAACACTCACAGTCAGAAAAGCAGTTGAACCCGCTTGTGAAACAGACACATTGACATTCATTGAAAAGTTGATGAAATAATATAATTATTCATAACAAGGAGATATATAATGGATAATATTGAGAAAGCTTTTGACTTTTTATTGAAAGAATATGAAGAGCCAACAATATCAGATGTTATAGCAAAAATCAATTTATCCTTATCACAAACTGACATTATTGAGTTTTTTAATAAAGTTATTACACATTTTCGTGGAAGTGAAAATGAAGATGATGTGTGGGATCAACTTTTGTCAATGTTATCTCCGAACAACATTCCCGACGAGGTGCTCGAATATCTTATAGAGAAAAAAATTGCTTTAATGCAACTTTGTCATATGGATTTGTCTGATAAATGGTTAGAAAAATTATCAGAGTACGATGATGCACCGATATATACAATGTTTAAGAGGTATTATTTATCCGACAACTATTCCGAAGAAGATTTTGCGAATTTTTATCAGAAGTATATATCTGCAAAATATTTATATATATCAATGCATTTTTTAGGATTATATACCGAAGCAAAAAAACGCAAGCTACTGTTATCTTTGTGTGCGAATGATGATGAAATCGAAGATAAAAATGAGCTTGAGTTGTATATGATTGCCGAGCAAATAAAAACAACGACAGATGAAAAAGCTATACTTAAAGCTTATGAAAAATACAATGATGTCGGAATAGTCTTGCAAAGTATAGCGAAAAACCACTTTGCACCATGTGTTATCCTTTCTGAACTCTGTTCGATAAAAGGCGTAAAAAATGCCGCTTCAATCAGGAAAATCAGCAAAGAAACACTGAAAACAAAGCAATCGACAAAATAAAATTACGGAGGTGGAAAAATCCACCTCCGTTTTACTATGCCTATGTGATTTTAAATCATATCCGCTGAGCAGAAAGTTTTTTCGGCTCCGTAGCTTGTTGTGCCGTCAAGATTTATGACATAGGGTTTTACATTGAAATGTGTATCCTGACGTCCGTCAAGTCCCGTGATTTTAAATGTTAAAATATATTTCATATTTTCATCACCTGTTATGTCGTATGCAGAAACACTCTTACCACCAGCTATTATTTTTGAGTAAACAACCTTTGAACTTCTTTTTATTGTCTGATTGGGATTATCGGCATTTGTTATTACAAACCCAACCTCTCTGTATTTTAGAGAATCTACACAGGTTATAAATCTCAAAGTGCTTCCGTCTGAATTTGTCTGTGCCCATAAGTTAAGGTTAAGACCTGATTTTTTTGTGTCTGTTGCTTTACAACCTTCTGAAATGCACTTTGCCGTCTTAGTTCTGTCTACTTCGTTAAGAACATATTCGCCCCAAACGTGCTTTTTGTGGAGTGACTGAGGCAGGGGATAACCGTCATTCTCGTTACAGTAATCAAAAATATAATTACTTAACAGGAAAGGAAATTTGTAAGATTCTTTTGTTTTTAAGTTTTCTTTGCTGATTGGTCTGACACCTATATCCATCACTACAACACCCATGCCAAAAGGATCACTTTCAACATGGTTAAGATATTCCTGATATGATTTTTCAATATCGCCGTAATAATTTGCGGGGTCATCATTATCACCTACAAAATAACAACACCAGAATATTGAAAAATCGCTCGAGGAGAAACCAAAGAAATTACCTGGATTCTGACCTGAAACATTACCGCTTGTATAGCAATTCGACAGATAATACGATGTACTTCCGCTCAAAGAACTTGCGTATTGTTGTATTGTAATAAATCCTATAAAACCGCCTGTTGCGTAGTTTCCGTAAACATCACCCGTATTGAAGCAGTTTTCAGCTGTACCACCAAAATACCCTGCAAAACCGCCTATCCAATATCCGGTTCCGTAAACATCACCGGTATTTCCGCTATTTTTAATAGGTGAGGCTCCTGAACCTACAATACCGCCCACATAATCAATACCGCAAACAGTACCGTTAAATAAGCATGATTCTATTGAACCGCCTGTACCCGATATACCGCCAACGTCTGATTTACCGATAACAAAAGCATCAGATTTGCAGTGTTTAATTATTGTGTTTCCAGTAGCTTGACTACAGATTGAACCCGTAGCTGATTTCCCGATAAAAGCAGAATTTTTTATATTCAGATTTTGTATTGTTGATGAATCTGAAAGTACAAATAAGCCACTGAATTCAGAATTACAGTATAAACCGCTGAGAGTATAATACTGACCGTCGAAAGTACCTTCGAATCTTGAAATGGGTGTAAATGAACGTGGCATATTTTCGGCAGTGATTGCTTTGGCGTTATAGAGAAGATTTTTGTCTTCGTCCAAGGAGAAAACTCCTGTGTTAATAACAATATCTTTGGTCAAAATGACTTTTACATTGTTGTATTCAGTGTCCGTGATGTTGAAAAAAAGTAAAAATTCTTCTGCGTTTGAAATGGAGTATGTTTTACCTGATTTGATTTGTCCGCCGTATTCGGAAATAGGAATTACCTCATCTTCGGCATAAGCCGAAATAGGCAAAACAGAAAATACCATAATTACCGCAAGGATTAAAGCTGTTAATTTTTTTGTTTTCATAACAATACCTCCTGAACAATTATTTTTAAACGTATTCAAATTTTATAATTCAGTGCACTTATAGTCAACAGAGATAACAAAACTGCAAGAAAAATTTGTCGTAATGCAAATTTGAAATATTGATATCACCCAATATATTGTGCTAAAATATAATGGGTGATGATATGGAAATTCTTATTTGTGACGATCAAAAACAATATGTTGATACTTTAAAACAATATATTGATGAATATATGATAAACAGAGGAATAAATTACGGAACCGATTTGGTGTGTGACCCTCAAGTCGTTTTGAATAATGATAAAGTGTATCAACTTGCTTTTCTCGATATTCAAATGAATGAACTCGACGGAATCTTACTCGCTAAAGTATTAAAATAACGTAACAGCAAAGTTGTAATATTTTTCGTAACTTCATTTAAGAATTACCAAGACGATGCGATGGATATCAGAGCTTTTCGCTTTTTTGAAAAACCGATTGATCCCGAAAGGCTGTATTCGGGATTAAATAAAGCTATGGAAT
>JAFRZS010000007.1 GCA_017442445.1 Clostridia bacterium | reverse complement strand
TGCCGCAGCGGCACGAGTGAAGGTTACAACAAGTAACTCATCAATATTGCAGGGTGAAGCTTTGTCGGTAATTCTTTCAATAATGCGTTCAACCAAAACCGCAGTTTTTCCCGAACCTGCCGCAGCAGAAACCAAAACCGTTCCCTGTCTTGCATCAATGGCATTCTGTTGTTCAGCTGTCCATTTCATTATTGTCTTCACCGCCTAACCTTTTTCTTGCATATTCGAGATTTTCATCAGGTAATTCTCTGACCTCGTCACCCTTTGCGTGTCCGCATACACTCCTGTAATCACACTGTTCGCAAACTTTGTCAAAATCTTTGCCGCTGACAGGAACAGCGTGGACTAATCCGTTATGAAGATTATCAGCCATTTCTACGAGAATTTCATCAAGCTTCTGATTTAAAACTCCCAACTCCTCAAGGGACAAAAGATTTCCGACTAAATCACCGTGACGGTCAATTTTAGCGGGAATGAATACGCCTTTGAGGTCATCTTCCATAGCCTTGACTATTTCTTCATCTTCAAGCAACACACCGCTCATTTTACCGTTTTTGATGTGTTCACTTGCGATTTCTTCATCGCCCTGAGTTTTCCTACCCTTTATTATCGGTACACCCGCAGGATAATAAAGTACTCCTGAAGGAATTATATCTTCATATTTGCCTGTACCGTTTTTCTTTATCGCAAACAAATACAGAAGCATCTGTGTCTGCAAACCGCTGAGAACATTTGAAAGCGAGAATTTTTTAAGAGTCGATTTATAATCTATGACTCTTATATATGTTTTTCCATTGATTTCCAGGGCATCTACTCTGTCCACCGAACCGTTGAGCATCAGTGTACCGCCGTTTTTAAGTTTTATTTCGTAGGGTTTTATTTCGCCGTCATTTGCGATTTTAACCTCAAATCCTACCGGAACAAACTGACTCTTTCTGAATTCTGCCTGAAGTCGTTCAAGTATCAGGACAACTATTTTTTTCAAGCGTGTGAACAAATATTTAAATCTCTTGGGATTTTCGTCACCGCCCATTTTTTCTTCAAAATATTCTGAAAGTATTTCTTCAACCTTCGCTTTTATTTCATCGTACTCCATTTCAACAAAAGCTTTTATTTCATTTTCTCTGAGTATATTTTCGAGAATATAATGAATCACCGTACCTGTCTGCAAGGGGTCAAGCTCCGCCCTGCTTCTCGGCTTTGCTCTGAGTCCGTATTTCATAAAAAACTGAAACGGACATTTTTCATATGTTTCAGCTTTTGTTGCCGACATATACATATCCTTGCCGAATAATTCCGTTGCAAGTTCTTTATCTTCTATTTCATATTTTTTAGAATTTGTTATTCTTTCAAAAGCTTCAAGCTTTTCTCTGAAACCGTCAACTTCGTCAAAATACGCTTTGAGTGAGCTTGACTCAATGCTTTTTTCATTGAGCTTTGATGCAGTTATTTCAAATGCAGGTCTTATTCCCTCACAATATTCAAGCATATCAGTCTGTGCGGTATTGCACATTTTACATGACGGTATGATAGCTTTAATTTGTCTGACGATTTCAGATTCGTTCAATTCTTCACCGTCAGCAGAATTTTTTGAACAGGTTACAAAAAGCTTATCTGTTGCACAG
>JAFRZS010000006.1 GCA_017442445.1 Clostridia bacterium | reverse complement strand
GCTGTAAGTGATATTGAAGGTAATGATGCAACTACACTTGTAGGTGCAAGCTCTGCTGCCGGAGCGATTACTAATTCTAACGCAACGGGTAGATTCGATACAGCTGAAAACTTCAAATCTGCTGATTTCCCCGCAGAAATCGGTGAGGCTTTCGTTGTTGATGTCATTAATACTGAGGGTAATTACCTTAATGACGGCTACCCGATTCTCTATTGGGAAGACCCCGAATTTAATCTCAGAAAGTTATATAATTATGAACTTGCTTCTGAGAGAAAAACTTATGAAGAAGACATAAAATCAGTCTTTGCAGATTTATATGCTGATTATCAGGATGCTTTAGACGAGGCAGAAAGAATAGTTTCAACCTTGACTTCAGATCCTGTAGCTGAAATTGATGCCGCTTATGAAGATTTGCAGAACACAATAGAAGCACTCTATAACGCATATTATAAATCCGAAGATGTTGTTCTTCCTTGGAACGGTGCAAACACAATTAACGGTGTTGCTGTAGCTGAAGATGCTACAGCTGAACCCAAGGAAACAGACACAGACGGAGCAATCCTTATTTACAGAGCAGAAGAGCTTGCATATATCGCAAGTCAGGTTAATGCTGCAAACACATATTCAGGCAAAGTTATCAGACTTGCTAAGGACATCGACCTCAACGGTCTTGAGGGCGATAAGAAGCTCTGGACACCCATCGGCGGTAATACCGGTGCGGTAAACGGCTTTGCAGGTACATTTGACGGTAACTGCAAGGAAATCAGCGACTTATATATTGACAGTACTGACAAATATGCAGTTGGTCTCTTCGGCTATGTATTAAAGGGTACAATCAAAAATGTCCACATGATCAACCCCAATGTTAAGGTTGTAAGAACTACTGCAGGCGCAGCAACTGACGACAACGGCGTTGGTGCTTTGATAGGTGCACTTGCAGGAACAACTGTTGAACACTGCTTCGTTCGTGGCGGTAGCGTAACATCTACCTACAGAGCAGGCGGTTTGATAGGTTCAGCAGTAACCAATGTATCAACTGTAACAAACTGCTATGTTCAGGGAACAACTGTTTATACAACGGATGACCTTGATTCTAACTCAGTTTATTCTGTAGCAGGTGGTATTGTCGGTCTTGCAAACCTTGCTAACAACACATTCAATAATTGTTATTCAACAGCAATTCTTAAATCAGAAAACACAGGCGGCGACTACACAGGCGGTATCATCGGTCGTTCCGCAAAAGCAACAATAGTAAATAATTGTTTTGCTGAAAACGATAATGACATATATGGTTTGTCATCAATAATTCCTACAGTTAACTATCCCTCAGCAGTAGTAGCTGACGGCAAAATCAAAACTCTCGCATCAACACTTGGTGCAGAATATGTTTACGACACAAATAAGAATAACGGCTATCCGATCTTCACTTGTGAGGGTACGGACAGAGATATTATCAGAGATGCATACTTGACAGAAATGGATTCTGAAAGAGAAGCATACAAAGATGATATCAGAAACGCTTGCCCCAACGAATATGATGCTTATGCTCAGGTTCTTGCTGAAGCAAAAGCAATGGTAGAAGCAACTGAAGCTGCAACACCTGAAGCTCAGCAGGAACTTGCTGACAGATTGACAGCAGCTGCCGAAGCTCTCAAGGATGCTTATGATGTTTCTCCGTTCATTGTAATTCCCTGGGACGGCAACACAATAAAAGAACCCATCATTGACGGTACAAATTATTATATTTATACAGCTGAACAGCTTGCATGGCTTTCAAGTGAAGTTATTGCAGCAAATGCGAATGTGTTCGCAGGTTGCACATTCTACCTTATGAAGGATATCGACCTCGGCGGTGTAATCGGCGATGCAAACGGTGAACATACTGTTGTTCCGACAAATGCATGGACACCCATCGGCGGTCGTACCGCAGAAGGTGTAGGTTCCAACACTCCCGCTTTCGCAGGTACTTTTGAAGGTCAGGGTCATATTGTAAGAAATATGTACATCTACGAAACCGCAGCCACAATCAATGTCGGTTTGTTTGGTTGTACCCCGGCTGCAACAATAATCAACGAGCTCGGTATCGAAAACGCCCATGTTGAATCAGTGGGTAAAACTGTTGATACTAACTACGCAACCGGTGCGTTGGTAGGTTATACAAACGCTTCGACAATTACAAACTGTTTCGTTAGAAACTCTCTTGTAACAGCAACTCAGACCCGATATATGGGTGGTCTTGTAGGTACAGGTCACACAACTGCACCCAAGATTTCAAACTGTTATGTATCTCATACAACAGTAGAGAATAAATGTGCAGAAAACCAGACCTACGGTCCTTGTGTCGGTGGTATCATCGGTTATACTTACAAAAATGCTGTATCTATCAAAAACTGCTATGTTGCAGCAACATTGAAGAACGCAAACACAGCAGGTAGATATACAGGTAACATCGTAGGTTGTATGAGATCCACATTCACAAACCAGGTTACAACCACACAGTGCTATGCTGCAAATGATATCGAAGGCAACCAGGCAACTGCACTTGTCGGCAATTCAACAGACACAATAGGTATGTACCCGACATCTACATTCATAACTCAGACAGCAGTAGATGCACTCGGCACAGCATTCGCTATGGATGTTAACCCGGCAATCAACAACAATTTCCCGATTCTTTATTGGGAAGACCCTGAGTATAACCTCAGAAATTTATACAATGCAGAACTTGCATCTGAAAGATCAACAGATGAAGATCTCATCGCTGTAATCACAGAGCTTTATCCCGAGCTTGTCGCTCAGTATGCTACGGCAATGGCAGCTGCAAAAACGATCGTAGTTGACAATCCTATGGTTGACAATGCAAATGCAATCACAGCTGCTTATGAAACATTACTTGCAATCAAGACTGAATTGTATGAAACATATTACTATTCAGAAGAAGCAATTCTTCCCTGGAACGGCACACATCAGGTAGACGGAGTTGACGCAGTTCCCAAGACTGACGAAAGCGGTCACTATATCATCTACAGAGCAGAAGAACTTGCTTATGTAGCATCGTATGTAAATACTGCAGAAGCATACCACCTTTCAGGTAAAACTGTTAAGTTGATGAAGGACATCGACCTCAACGAACTTGAATGGACACCCATCGGCGGCAGACTTTCTGATGGTACACAGAGTTCCGATCGCTATTTCCGTGGCAACTTTGACGGTCAGCATCATAAGATCTACGGTCTCAAGATTGATACTGATAAATTTCAGACAGGTCTTTTCGGTTATATTGAGGGTACTTCTTCTGTAAGACCTCAGATTAAAAATGTCGGTATTATTGAACCAAACCTCAAGGTAGAAGAGGATGTAATCGGCAACAATGCTCTTGCACCCTTGGCAGGTCATACTAACTATACTGATATCCAACACTGCTTCGTTCGTGGCGGTAGAGTAGAGTGTAACACTCAGGTCGGCGGCTTAGTAGGTCGTGCACCTAATTCAACATTCAAGAATTGTTATGTTGAAGGTACAGAGGTTATTCTCTCCATTACTCAGGAAATGGCAACCGGTTTAGGTTCAACAACATATCCCAGAGCCGGCGGTATTGTAGGTTATCCGCAGCAAACATCTACATATACAAATGTATATTCAACAGCAGTTGTAACAGCTCCCAATGTTGGTGATAGCTACACAGCAGGCATCATTGGTATGTGCCATAGCACAGGTATTACACTTACAAACTGTTACACAGTAGGCGAGACACTCATTCTCCCGACAAATACATCTGCACCGACTGTTACAAATTCAGCTGTACTTGATGCAGAAACAATGAAAAAATATGCTTCTGTTCTCGGTTCGGAATTCACATCCGACTATGGCTCAGAGAATAATGCATATATCAATAACGGCTATCCGATCTTCCGCTGTGAAGAAGACGAAGCTATGCTTATAGATGCATATTTCGAAGAACTCAAATCAGAGCGTATTCCTTATGCTGAAATGATTTCAAAGGCTTGTCCGACTGAATGGTCACAGTATCAGAATGCTATGAGTGCAATCGTAACTCTCCTTGATGATGACAGAATTTCAGACGAAGCTGAAATGACAGCAGCTATTGAAACTCTCAATACTGCTATAAATGATGTTCTTTATCCTGCATATTACAAATCCAAAGATGTTGTAATTCCTTGGAACGGAACTACAGTGGTTGACGGAAAAACAATGGCTCCTCCGTTAGTTGACGGTGCTTATGAAATTTACAGAGCCGAAGAATTAGCATATTTCAGAGATTATGTAAACGGCGGCCAGAAAATGTCAGGCATAACTGTCAAATTGATGAAGGATATCAATTTGAACGATATCAACTGGACACCAATCGGTGGTAACGGCTCAACATCAATCTACTTCAGCGGTATATTTGACGGTCAGCATCATAAGATTTACGGCCTCAAGATTGAATCAAATACATTTGGTGTTGGTTTGTTCGGTTATATTGCCGGTGCATCCGCAACAAATAAAGCATACATCAAAAACTTTGGTATTATTGAACCTGAAGTTTCATCTACATACGCAAACACAACTAACGGTAACCACGGTGTTGCTCCTGCAGTAGGTTCTGTACTGTGGGCAGAAGTTGAACATGTATTTGTTCGCGGCGGTAGTGTAAGCGCAGTATGGCGTGCTGCCGGTCTTGTTGGTTCAACAATTTCAAAGACAGATGCAAACGCACAGGTTGTCAGAAACTGTTATGTTCAGGGAACAACTGTTACATCAACAGGCACCAACGCTTCTTACTCTTCAGCCGGTGCACTTGTAGCATACAACAACGCAGGTGTAACTTTGATTGAAAACTGTTATGTATCAAATGTAACTCTTTCAGCTACAGTAGGTACCGGTTATGTAGGCGGAATCATGGGTCATGCAACGACAGCTGATGTTGTTACAGTCAACAACTCATACACAGAAGGCTATCCGATTAACGGTACATCGAGTCTTGCAACAAAACCTGATGTTTTTTCAAAACAGGTTGAAACGGGTGAAATCAAAGGCTATGCTGGAAAGCTCGGCACAGAATACACCTATGACCTCGATGTAAACATAAATAACGGATATCCGATATTTATATGTGAAGATGTAAAAGCAGATATCAGAAGACTCTATATCTCTGAAACAACTTCAGAAAGAGCAACTTACGCTGAAATGATTCAGAATGGCGTTGAAGCTGATCTCTGGACAGCATATCAGAATGCAATGATAAATGCAAAGTCAGTGATAGATGATAAATCAATCACATCAAAAGATGACCCGTCGTTGTCAGCAGCATTCACAGAACTCACAGCAGCTAAAGAGGCTCTTGAAAATGCATACAATAAATCCAAGGCAGTAATCATTCCTTGGAACGGTGATCTCAAATTCCCTGAGGCTGTTACAGAAAATGGAGTTATAACATACCTTATCTATCGTGCAGATGAACTTGCAATGTTGGCAGCATATGTTAATCATTTTGGAAGCACATATTCAGGTATAGAATTCAAGTTAATGAAAGATCTTGACTTGAACGGTGATGAACACAACTGGATTCCCATCGGCGCAAGAGATGTAACAGGTACAACTTATGATAGTACAAAATACTTCTCAGGTAATTTCGACGGTCAGGGTAACATCGTCCGTAATATGAGTGCTGAATCTGATATTTCCTTGATTGGTTTGTTTGGTTACATAAACGGTGCAACTATCAAGAATATCGGTGTTGAAGATTCAACAGTTGTTGAAAAAGCTGTAACTTCATCAAACAACGGTAGTGCTATCCTTGTTGGTGGTGCGGCAGGCTCAACAATCGAGGCTTGCTTCGTTCGTGACTGTACGGTATCAGGTACAAACGGACCGATAGCAGCACTTGTTGGCTTGACAGCAGTAGCAGCATCGACAATTACGGATTGTTATGCACAGAATGTAGTTCTTGAAAATGCAAGTGCTAATAAACCTGCGTCAGGTATTGTTGGTCTTAATGTAATCGCAGATACAACAATTACAAACTGTTATTCAAATGCAACAGCTACTGCAGCATCAGGACTTGAAGCAGGTATTTTAGGTAATGCAACAGCAGCAACAACAATTCTTAATTCGTATTCTGCAAATGAAGAACTTTATGCTTCTGCGGCAGCAACTGCTCCGACAGTTTCAGGCGGTTCAGCACAGGTAGAAGCGGAAGCTCTCAAGGGTTATTCAACTACTCTCGGTTCAAACTTCGGTGATGACTTCAACGGTGATGCATCAATCAACGCAGGTTATCCGATACTTTATTGGGAAGATCCCGAGTTTGAATTCAGAAAATACTATGCATTTGAACTCTCAAGCCCGAGAATGACAAGAGAAGACCTGATGACAAAATATGCTGATGCT
>JAFRZS010000005.1 GCA_017442445.1 Clostridia bacterium | reverse complement strand
CGGCGAAGCAGTAGACTACAAATACAACGGCAACGGTGCAAACGCAACAGGTGATGCACTTGTTATCGACACTTGCGGCTACGGTGATATTGATGTAACAGTAACAGGCGGTACATTTGCATCATTAAACGCAGCAGCAATCGCATCTTATGCAACAACAAATTACGAAGCAGCAACAGGCTTCGTATCAGGCGGTACATTCACCACAGCAGTTGACGCAGATCTCTGTGCAGAAGGCTATATCCCGACAGAAAACGCTGACGGTACATTCGGCGTTAAGGCTGGCGAATATGTAGCAGAAGTTAACGGCGTTAAGTATGAAACACTCGTAGAAGCAGTTGCAGCAGCAGAACCCGGCGCAACAGTAACACTTCTTACTGATGCAACAGGTGCAGCTCTCAAGATCGACAAAGACATCACAATCGACTTTGGCGGCAACACATACACAATCACAAATCCTGCAGTAGGTTCTACAGGTACAACAACAAACGGTTTCCAGCTCCTCAAGGACAACGACATCGTTCTCAAGAACGGTAAACTTGAAGTAGCAGCAGAAAGTGCAACAGATTTCGCAATGCTCATCCAGAACTATGCAAATCTTACAATCGAGGATATGATTCTCGACGGTACAAACCTTGACAGACATACAATCAAGGATTATGACTATTCTTATGTTCTTTCAAACAACAGCGGTGATATTGCTATCAACGGTGCAACAGACATCATCGCTAACGACGACGGAACAGGCTATGCATTTGACGTATGTAAATATGCTTCTTATGCAGTTCCCACAGTAACAGTTAACACAACAGGTACAATCAACGGTATCGTAGTAGTAGAAGGCGGTAACCTTGTTGCTGAAGCAGGTACATTCGTATCTGACGGTTACGCTATCCGTGTAATCGATGGTACAGCAGACCTTAAAGAAGGCGTTTCTGTAACAGGTGACTGTGCTATCTTCGTAAAGGGTGGCTCACTCACAACAGCAGCTGACGTTACATCAATCGGTGATTTCGCAGCTATCTCCGGTAACGGTTATTATGCAGGTGATATCACAATCACAGGCGGTACAATCACAGATGACGGTGTTGCAGTTTACTTCCCGCAGAACGGCAAGCTCACAATCACAGGCGGTACAATCACAGGTGCAACAGCTGTTTATGCAAAACAGGGTACAGTTACTATCACAGGCGGTACACTTATCGCTAACGGCGAAGCAGTAGACTACAAATACAACGGCAACGGTGCAAACGCAACAGGTGATGCACTTGTTATCGACACTTGCGGCTACGGTGATATTGATGTAACAGTAACAGGCGGTACATTTGAATCAGCAAACGCTGATGCAATCGCATCTTACGCAACAACAAATTACGAAGCAGCAACAGGCTTCGTATCAGGCGGTACATTCAACACAGCTATTGATGAAGCAGTTATCGCTGACGGCTTCGAACTCGTTGAAAACAACGGTATCTATGGTGTTGAAGAAGCTGAAGAAAGCGGATTCTTAACACTCAAGGCTCAGACAAATAAAGCTGGCACACAGTTAAGATTCATCACAACAATCGATACACTCGCATACAAAGAAGTTGGTTTCGTTATTACTAATGCTGCTAACCCGGCACAGTCAGTAACAAAGACCTCCAAGACAGTTTACTCTTCAATCGTAGCTGGTGGCAAGACATACACAGCTTCTCAGATTTCAGGCGATGAAGATATGAACTACATCCTTACATACACAATCGCAAACATCCCCGCAGCTGCTCAGGGAACAAGATATCTTGTTAAACCCTTCGTAGTAACACTCAGCGGTGAAACAGTTTACGGCGCAGAAAAAGAATTCTGTGTTGCAGATATGATAGGATAATTTATTTTAGCAACATGACCTAACTAACGCGGCGGTTGTGCTTCGGCACAACCGCTTGCTTTTTTATTTCTCATTATTTTCACAAAACAGTCCGACATCCCATACTCAACAATTTTGATATCATGATATCAAAACAAATCAAACTGCAATAGAAAAATATGTTTGCACACTTCCGAATAACTTTGATATCATAATAAAAAATCTCCAAAAGCAGATTACATTATTTTTTATAACTTTGATATCATGATATCAAAATAAACTAAACTTCTGCAGAAAAAATTTGGTCGGATGTTCTTGAATAACTTTGATATCATGATATCAAAATAAACCAAATTTCGACAGAAAAATTTTAGTCGCATATCCTAAAATAACTTTGATATCATGATATCAAAACAAATCAAACCGCAACAGAAAAATATGTTTGCACACTTCCGAATAACTTTAATATCAGGATATCAAAACAGATGAAACTACCAACGAGCAGAGTATAGTTTTTAATTCACTTTGATATCATGATATCAAAACAGATGAATCTCCCAACGAGTAGAGTATAGTTTTTAATTCACTTTTATATCATGATATCAAAAATACATAGCACCACAAAGATAACGAAGACGAATATATAATGTCAACTTTGACATTATACTTGTAATGGACAGGAACGGAATCAACCTTCTCTTTATAAAGTTTGATATCATGATATCAAAGTGTATATCAACACAGAGAAGAGCTATTTTAATTTTCAATAATATCGTTCGTGTAGTATAAATGCAGTCGTACGATGTCAACAAAATTGTTCAATGAATTTTAATACAAAAAAGAAGCTTGTGCATAGGAGGACAGCACAAGCTTCTTTTGCGAATAGTTTTATTTCTTTTTTAAATCTTCATAAATCAAATTGGTAACATATTGGTTTATGCTATAACCACGATTGCTCATTTTTTGCTCTGTGACTTTAATTATAAGCTCTTTGTACAGCTCCGGGGGGAGTCTGAGGGGAATCATAATTTTTTCATAGGTTACAGAATCGGTTGTGTTCATAACTACCTCCAATATTTTGATATCATGATATCATGATATCAAAATATTAGGGGAAAGTCAATAGTTTTTTGCGTTACTTTTTGTTGATTTTTTTCTCTTGACTAAATTCTTTTTTTTTTGTAAAATTGTATTACTTTAAAAAAGAGAGGAAAACAAAATGAAAAACATTAAAAAAGTCACAAGCATTATACTTTCTGTCTTATTAGTGGTTTCACTTACAGTTGTTCCTGCATTTGCTCAGAGTACAACATCTGAAATCACAAGAACGACCGTAACAGTAAATGGCGATGCTTCTACAACAAGGGGCTTTACTTGGTACACAAAAACCGAAACAAAAAACAGAATTCAGATTGCCGCAACAGATGGCAGTGAGCTTGATGTAAAAATATCTTCTTCCGAATGTGAAGAGTTTGAAGGCAGCTATATG
The DNA here is from genome assembly GCA_017442445.1 of Clostridia bacterium. GTDB lineage: Bacteria > Bacillota > Clostridia > Oscillospirales > Acutalibacteraceae > RGIG2945. Next base: position 10,066 of record JAFRZS010000005.1, on the reverse strand, counting down.
CACAAAATGGTTGCAACAAATCTTCTTCCCGGCAAGACATATACATACCGCGTAGGTGACGGCACTAACTGGAGTGAAGAAGGTACATTCACAACTGATAACGGTGACGATAAAGTAAACTTTATTGCTATTGCCGATGTTCAGGCGGGTTCACTTGACAGATTTAAGATGGGTGCAAACACATTGATGGCTGCTTATGAAATTATGCCCGATGCTGATTTCTATACAAATCTCGGCGACTTTACAGATGATTCTGACAACAAAGAATGGGATCTTTATGCTCAGGCTTTTGATGATATCAACCGCAATAACACACTTGTCCCTGTAGCAGGTAACCATGACGGCTTCGGTGTATGGCATTGGTTTGATAATATGTTTGCACTTGATAAGTCTGAAAGCGTTCAGAATCTCAACGGTGTAAACTATTCGTATGACTACGGTAATGCACACTTCACAGTATTGAATACAAATGACATGGGTGCTATTTCTCAGGCTCAGCTTGAATGGGCAGAAAATGACCTCAACTCAACAGACAAGGATTGGAAAATTGTTTTCATGCACAAGTCACCCTACTCACTCGGTAAGGATGCAAAATGGCCTGATGCGCTTTCACTCCAGGATAAACTTGCAACAGTATTTGACAACTGTAATGTTGATGTTGTTTTCTCAGGTCACGACCATATGTATCTTCGTACAAAGACTATCTACGGCAACGAATACAATGAAGACGGCACAACATATATTTTAGCAGGTACTGCGGGTAAAAAGAGATATGAATTCCGTCAGTTCCTTGCAGATGCTTATATGCCTACAGACCTCATTGAAGTTGCAGTTTCACAGGAAGACGGCTACTATTTCAACGGCAGAGATTTCAGCAGTTGTTCAACAAAGAACATCGGTGGCTGCTTCAGCTGTATTTCAATTGACGGCGATACACTTACACTCAATGCTTACATTCTCTCCGACGATATGTATAAAGGCGGAGAAAAGAGCGTAAAGAACATTGATACAATGACAATCACAAAGGAGCTCGGTGAAAACGAAGCAACTTATGAAGGTGAAAATACAACTTCAGTATGGGATTACATAAAAGATCTCGGCGCTTCAATTTCTAACCTTGTTTCCTACACCTTGGTAACATGGTTACCCACATTCATTAAGATAATTCCCGCAATGATTTATTCATATATCGCATATCATGTTTTCTGATTGAATAAATAAACACGAAACCGCCCACAATTATGTCGGGCGGTTTTTTACTGCCCAATACATAAAGGGAGTATATTTATGAAAATTCAGAAACTCAGAATCATTGAAATTATTTTCCTCGCAACCGTTTTTTTCACAGCGGTAGTATCATCAACAATCAGCTTTGCTCAGACCTGCGATGAAGTGCGCTCAGATGTTTTGCGTCTGCACATTCTTGCAAATTCAGACTCCGAAGAAGACCAGAATTTAAAGCTCAAGGTCAGGGACGCCGTTTTAAAAGAAGGTGCCGATATTTTTGAAGGCAGTCAGAATGTGGAAGAAGCAGTTTCAAAAATCACACCGCAAAAAGACAGACTCAAAAGTATAGCTGAAAAAGTTATAAAAGAAAACGGAAAAAATTATCCCGTTACAGTATTACTTGAAACGGAATATTTTGAAACACGAACCTATGAAGATGTTACATTACCTGCGGGGGAATATCTTGCAGTAAGAATACTGATAGGTGAGGGTAAGGGGCATAACTGGTGGTGTGTGATGTTTCCGCCTTTGTGTCTGCCCGCCGCAACTGACACGGTTGATGCTTATATGTCAGATGATGAAATAACACTTGTAAAATCTCAGCCCGAATATGAACCGCGCTTTAAAATAGTGGAGTGGTTTCAGAAAATCTTTGGCTGAAAATCAAAAACTCAATAACCTGTTGACTTTTTTTGTCGGTGTAGTATAATTATGATAGAATATTATGGTACTATGTACCTATCTGTCTTTAAGGTGATCAAAATGATAAATATTATCGCACACAGAGGTGCTAACCAGGTTGCACCCCAAAATACTATACCGGCATTTCTTGCTGCACTTGATATGAATGTAAACGGTTTTGAAAACGATGTTCATCTTACAAGTGACGGCGAAGTGGTTGTCTGCCACAATGACACAATAGACGCAACCTCAAACGGAACAGGTAAAATTTCAGACTACACTCTCTCTGAGCTTCTGAAATTTGATTTTGGTTCTTCCTTCAGCGAAAAGTTCAAGGGCACTAAAATTCCGAAACTTGCAGAATTTCTTGATGTTTCAAGAGATAAGCGAATTGAGATTATGAACATTGAAATCAAGTCACAGAATGAGCGTAACTCTTCAATCGTTGACAAGGTAATCAAACAGTCAAAGGATCTCGGAGTATTTGAAAAGCTTATCATCTCAAGCTTTGATGAAGATGTTCTTATAGCGGCCAAGGAATTGGACAAGTCTGTAAAAACAGCCTTACTTTTCACACCTTTTCACAAGATAACCGATCAGATAGTAGAGGATATCCGTCCTGTTGTAAAACAGTTCAAGCTTGATGCTTTACATCCGATGCTTGTTATGGTTGATGAGAAGATGATGGAAATTGCAAACCAGATCGGAATCATGGTAAATGCGTGGACAGTTAATTATCAGGACGCTATTGAGCATATGAAGAAACTTGCTGTTCACTCAATTATCACAGATGTTCCGGATTTCGCAAGTGAAATTTTAAGAAAATAGCCTTATGAAAAGAATATTTTTGGTGTTTTTGTGTTGTTTGTTTGTGGCTTTGCCGTTGACAGCATCAGCAAAAACAGAGAGCGAAGCTGAAGAAAATATGATTACACATTACTTTGAAAACAAGTGGAATGTAAAAACGAGCGAAATTCATTCTGAACTTCGTTTCATCGGGAATGCGGCAAGATTGGTTTTACCGAATTTTACTGAGAAATTTTTCAGGTTTGCAAACTTTTTTCTTGATAATTTCGGACAGATAAAACCTCTTTCAAGAACCATAAAAACGGAAATAAAATATATAGAACGTGAAGACGGTACAAAGCTTCGTGTATGTGTTTACTCACCGAAAGGGGAAACAGATAATCTTCCCGGTCTTCTTTGGATACACGGCGGCGGATATGCAATAGGTATTCCCGAACAGGACTTGTCTTTTATAAAATGCTTTATAGAAGCTTCTCCCTGTGTTATTGTAGCTCCCGACTATATCAATTCTACAGATGCGCCTTATCCTGCGGCTTTCAATGATTGTTACAACTCACTTTTATGGATTAAGGATAATGCTGATAATTTAGGTGTGCGCCCGGATCAGATTTTTGTCGGCGGAAACAGTGCAGGCGGCGGATTGTGTGCGGCGGTTACTCTTAAAGCAAGGGATACCAAAGCTGTAAATGTTGCATTCCAGATGCCGATATATCCTATGCTTGATGACAGAATGACAACAGCGTCGTCGCAGAATAATGATGCGCCGATGTGGAATACAAAATCAAATGAAATTGCCTGGCAGATGTATCTCGGCGACGATTATCAGACAGAAAATGTTTCAAAATATGCCGCACCGGCAAGAGAAACAGATTATTCCGATTTACCGCCGACACTCACATATATCGGCACAATTGAACCGTTTTATGATGAAACTCTTGAGTATATAAACAATTTGAATGAAGACAAAGTAAAAACGGATATAAGAATATTTGACGGTTGTTTTCATGCGTTTGATTTGATGTCATGGACAACACCTGCAAAACAGGCAAGACAATTTCTTGCTGACGGTTTTAAATACGCAACTGAAAATTACTTTGCAAAACAGAAAGAGTGATTAAAGTCGCTCTTTCTGTTTTTTAATACTTGAAAAGAATTTATTTTTATGGTATTATTGCAAAAGCATAATTTAAGGGGTAAAAAAATGGAAACCAAAAACTTTAAGAGGACAAAGCTTGCGTGCTATTCTGCATATTTCACAATGTCGTCAGTATTCAGTTTACCGCCGATATTGTTTGCAATTCATCAGGATATGTATAACATATCATATACCTTATTGGGTTCATTGGTGCTGGTAAACTTTATTACACAGCTTATTATAGACCTGATTTTCACAGCATTTCCGAAATACTTTAATGTAAAGAAAATAGTCAGAGTAATGCCCTTGATTACATCTGTAGGACTTTTTATATTTGCGTTGGTTCCGACATATTTTCCGCAGTATGCGTATTCGGGCTTATTTGCCGGAACGGTGTTATTTTCGGTTTCCGCAGGTTTATCAGAAGTTCTTTTAAGTCCCGTTATAGCGGCAATTCCGTCAGATAATCCGCAGAAGGATATGAGCTTATTGCATTCACTATACGCCTTCGGAGTATTTACGGTTGTAGTAGTCAGTACATTGTTCTTAAGATTTTTCGGTAATGAAAACTGGATGTACCTTACATATTTCTGGGCGGTATTACCGATTATCTCAGCGGTTATGTTTATGATGTCACCTATGCCTGAAATGGATATGTCAGTAGCTCCCGAAGGCATCAAAGCCACAAAGCAGAGAACTTTAAAACTAGCACTCTGTCTTGGCTGTATTTTCTTTGGTAGCTGTGCGGAAAACACAATGTCAAGCTGGATTTCAAGCTTCATGGAAAACTCTCTCGGCATTGATAAAACTGTTGGTGATATTCTCGGTATGGCGATGTTTGCGATTTTGCTCGGAATGACAAGACTTACATATGCAAAGTACGGCAAAAATGTTTTCAGAATTTTATTTATCGGCATGGTCGGAGCAACTGTATGTTATGTGATTGTCGGCTTGTCGCTTAATACGGTTTTTGTATTTATTGCTTGTATTTTAGTAGGTATATTCTCATCAATGCTCTGGCCCGGTTCACTCATTCTTATGGAAGAGGAAGTTCCCGGAGGAGTAGGTGTTGCAGCATATGCTTTAATGGCGGCGGGCGGTGACCTCGGCGCAGGTATAGCACCTCAGCTTTTAGGCGCGGTGGTTGATAAAGTTTCCGTAAGTAATTTCGCAATAGAGCTGAGTCAGAATATCGGTCTTTCTGTTGAGCAGATAGGACTCAAAGCGGGTATGCTTATTACAGCGATATTCCCCTTAATCGGAACTGCAATATTGATATTCGTATTTTTCCAAAGAAGAAAGGCGTGAGTTCATGCAGAGTTTTTTGACCAAAGCGGTAGCAATAATCACGGCGATTTTTACGATGCTTAATCTGATTTTTTGTCCTGCAGATGATTTTGCGGGAGTATATGACCCTGTGACGGAAAAAGAAGAAAAACCTGTCTATGATGAGGGAGAGTTTTCTATGAATGAATATGATCTGATTGTATCACCGGACGGCAATGATGAAAATGCGGGTACGGTTAACGAGCCTTTAAAGACTCTCGCGGAAGCAAAAAACAGATTGAAAAATATAAATTATGATAAAGACATAACGGTATGGTTCAGAGGCGGAGAGTATCAGTTTGATAAATCAGTTGTTTTTAATGCTGAAGATAAGTCAAATGTAACTTACCGCTCATATCCGAATGAGGAAGTTATCTTTAGCGGAGGCAGAGCTATTGATAAATGGGAAGATACAACTATAAACGGTGTGTCCGCTTTGGCGGCTGATGTTGATGTTGAAAAGGACGGATATTTCAAATCACTTTTTAAAGGCGAAAAACGTTTACCGCTTTCACAATGGCCGAAAGAGGACGCATTCAAAATCAAAGCAGTCGATGAAAAAGACATAATCAATACGGTTGATGTCTGGAATAACTTTGTGGCTTTTTATGCGGATAAAACCGAAGTCATGAATTTTGAAAATTTAAGCGATGTAAGAGTCAAAGTTCAGCACTATTGGTATGATGAAATGCTTCCGATAGCAAACATCGATACAGACTCGGGCAGAATTGAACTGACAAAACCGTCGAGTCTTAATCTGAGAGAAGATGATAATTTTGTCTTTGAAAATGTCCGTGAAAAACTTTCTTTACCGGGAGAATGGTATCTTGACAGAGCAGAAGAAAAACTTTATTACATACCTGAAGTCGGAGATACCGCAGAAAACACGGTTTTATACACAGGTGCAACAGAAAAACTGATAGAACTTTCGGGTGTGAATGATATAAGTTTTCAGGGTATAAAGTTCACTAAAACGGATTGGTCCGTTGCAGACGGAACATGGATAGGAACACCCGGAGCTTTTGTGCCCGAAGAAAACGAGAGTTTTGATAATATAAAATATACACCGAATTTTCCGCAGGCGGCATATGACCAACCCGCGGCGATTGAAGTCAGAAATGCGAAGAATATAAATTTCGTTAACTGTACATTCACTAACCTTTCCAATGCGGGTCTTATGTTGGGTTCAAATGTAACGGATTCTTCAGTCGAAACCTGTAAGTTTGAAAACATAGGTGCAAATGCGGTTTACATCAAGGGCGATTACAGTATCCCGGCAACAACAAAAAACATCAGGGTTTATGATTGTAATATCAGCAAGTACGGGCGTATCTTCAACGGTGCAATCGGAGTTATTGTTGTTCACGCTTCAGATTGTGAAATAGAACACAACGAAATCCATGACGGTTGGTACACAGGTATTTCCGTCGGTTGGATGTGGGGATATGCAGAAAATCCGACAAACGCGATAAAGGTCAGAAATAACCTTATTTATAACATCGGCAACGGATGGCTTTCTGATATGGGCGGTATCTATACGCTCGGTATTCAGCCTGATACGGTGTTAAGCGGAAATGTTATCTATAATGTCGGTTGTTACGGCGGTAATTACGGTTACGGCGGTTGGGGTATATATCTCGATGAAGGCTCAAGCGGTATTCTTGTAGAAAACAACCTGGCTTATGATTGTTCATCACAATGCTTCCATCAGCACTACGGAAAAGATAATATGATCAGAAATAATATCTTCGCTTTCGGCGGTGAAGGAATAATGAGAATTTCCAGACGTGAAGAACACAATTCGCTTTATTTCCAAAACAATATCCTCTACGGTGAAAATGTACCTATGTATTTCAACACAACAAAAGAGGGTTGGTTTGTTGACGACGGAAACATTTATTGGGATACAAAACATAAAGGCAATGTCTACTCTGATACCTCGACAAAAATCGGTGAAAGATATAATATTGTGACAATGGTGTCGAGAGGTTATTATAATAACGCAACATTTGCCGACCCGGGATTTATGGATGCGGATAACAGAAACTTTATCATCGCAAAAAATTCTCCCGTACGGGAAACAGGTTTCAAGCCTTTTGAAATTGATGCGGGAACAAAAACTTTATTCAGTTAAACAAAACTGTCGGTCGTGATTGGTGACCGACAGTTTTTTCTTACTTGCAAAAAATGATGTTTTATGATAGACTTGTTAATTGAGAAGGGGTGATTTAATGGAAAATAAAAAACCCAATAATGAATATAAAAAACCTAATCTTTTCTTTTACAGAACAGCACAGGCAATTTCAAATCTTGTTGCAACCTTTGTGTTTAAAAGAAAGATCATCAGAAATGATATAAAAGATGTAAAAGATCCTTATATAGTTATAGCAAATCATCAGGCGGCGTATGATTTTGTGAACCTCATCGGTATGTGCAAACGCACAATGACATTTGTTATAAGTAATTCATTCTATCAGAGTTTACCTATCAAAGGTGTTCTGGACAAGCTTTGTGTTTTACCTAAACAACAGTTTCAGACAAGCCTTTCAGATATGAAAAAAATAAAGGCTGTTATTGATGCGGGTGAACCGATTGTTATTTATCCTGCAGGACTTATGTGTGAAGACGGCTTGTCAACACCTATTCCTGCCGCAACCTGTAAGCTTTTGAAATGGCTCGGCGTTGATTTATATATGGCAAAAGTTTCAGGCACATATTTTGCTATGCCCAAGTGGTCAACAGGTTTCAGACCTGGTAAAACCACAATGAATGTATATAAGCTTTTCAGCAAAGAAGAACTCGCTGATATGGACACGGAAGAAATCAAAGTAAAGACCGAACAGGCATTATTATTTGATGCATACAGAGAACAGGAAGAACTTTTAGTAAAGTACAAAAACGGTGACAATGTCAAAGGACTTGAAAATGTTCTCTATGTCTGCCCTCACTGTCAAAAGGAATTTTCAATCGATGTAAAAGATGACGGCAGAACATTATACTGTAAAGACTGCGGATATTCGCAAACCTCTGATGAATACGGCTTCTTGCACAAAAACGGCGATATCGGTGAAGAAATCAGATATGTTTCCGATTGGAGTAAGCTTATATACAACAGATTTAAAGAGAAGCTTTCAAAGGGTGAAGAAACAGTTATTTCAACAAAGACCGATATTCACATGGTAGACCCTGATAAAAATAAATATGTAAAAGTCGGTCAGGGCACACTCACGCTTGACCCCGAAAAATTTTTGATTGAGGGTGAACTCAACGGTGAAGAAGTTTCTTTATCAATCCCGATATCCAAATTCCCGACATTACCCTTCTCACCGGGCAAACATCTTGAAATCCAGGAAGGTCAGAAAATATACCGTTGTGTACTTGAAGACGGCAAACTCGTAATGAAATTTATCAACATGGTAAAAATATTCTTTGAACTGAAAGCGAAATGATAAGGAGAGCTAAATATGGATGAAGGCATGATGATACTACTATACATTCTCGCATTCATAGTTGTTGTTGCTGTTTCTATCAGAGTGGCGAGAGAATTTGCAACAATAGCGGAAATGAAAGGACATGATGAAACTAAATATTTTTGGTTCACATTCTTATTGGGGATTGCAGGTATGCTGATGGTTATTGCGTTGCCGGATAAAAGCAAAGCAGACCAAAAGATAGCTCTTTCAGATTATGATACAAACAAAATAAACAATTCTTCCGACGAAACAAATTTCAAAGCTTCGGATATTAAAAAGACGGAACATAAATGGCTTTGCGATTCTTGCGGAAAGATGAGAACGCAGTCACCGTGTGAGTTTTGCGGTAAAGAATAATAACACAACAGTAACACAATAGAACACCGCATGATTTTAAATCACACACAATAAATGAAATTTAAGCGCCTTAAATTATAATTGGTGTGGACGGAGTCCACCCGACGTTTTGCACTTTGCGTTTTGCACTCTGCACTTTCACGCTAACCGCCCCTTGTGTTAATTGCTCATAGAGAAATAACAATAAATAATAACGATATAATGGGAGACGATAATTATGATACTGAAAGCTTTAAGCTATTTGATGACGATACCGTTAGCTTATTTAATGGATATATTTCCACCATTAAGAACGGCATGGGATGTAGCTGTTATGACGTTCTTGGAGATTCTGAAAATATTTTATTCATAACAGAATAACAGAGACAGGGCGAGACAGGGGGACGGTTCTGTTGTCTCCTTTTCGTTGACAGATAACACAACAACTCCGTCCCCTTGTGTTAAGTTATTATAAAACTACTTTCTATGATATAGAGAAAAGGAGAATTTAGATTTGAAATGGTTTCAATTTAATAGTGAGCTGGATTCATATACTTATCCCATAGTTAAAATAGTAGTTTGCATTTTCCTTGTTATAATAACGATAAACAGAGGTCATTTTTTGAATTTTGAAAATATATTTATTACTATTTTATCTGTTGTAATATGCGTTGCGAGTATTCTTTGTATATATATTTCTTTTGCGGAAATAATTTCTACATATGAAAACAGAGAAAAGATAAGGACATCGTTAAATATAGAAAAAATGCCTAGCAAAGCATATTCTGTTGATGAGATAATTTTCATGTTAGATAGAAATGATATTATTGAAATTCAAATTTTAGTTGATAAAAAAATTGTTGAAATCGGTTCAAGCTCAGATTGCAATGTAGGGGATAGGCACTTTTTTGATAAGCGTTACTACATAGGCAAAAAAGAATTTGAAAGTATAGACGAATTTAAAACAGTTTTTGTATCTCTTTTCAGTAATGGACCAGTGAAAGTTGTGTCTATTGATGGAATTAATAACACAGACTAACACAAGGGTAACACATAACACAAGGGGACGGTTCTCTTGTGT
>JAFRZS010000059.1 GCA_017442445.1 Clostridia bacterium | reverse complement strand
ATGAGAAAAGTTTTTCAACCGTCGGGATTAAAAAAGCTGATTACTTTTTGAGAAAAAGTTTTTTGAAAATGATTTCAGAAAAAGAAAACATCAAAATGTCAAAAAGAGTTTTCAGACATATTATTTTCAATAAAAAATTAAACATCTCTGCAATAAAAGGCTGCGTCTTAAAACTCAGATTGATGAAGGATACAAACACCCTCCCGTTGAAAGATAAAATGTTGATTGAAAAATTAAGAGAGTATGAGGAATAAAATATGATTTATGTGACATCGGATCTGCACGGATTTTCTTTGGAAAAATTCAAAGAATTTCTTGACGGAATCGGGTTTGGCGATGAAGATTTTTTATATGTTCTCGGTGATGTAATTGACAGAGGTACAGACGGAATAAAAATTCTCCGATGGCTGATGTCAAAAAACAACGCACAGTTAATTATGGGAAATCATGAAGCGATGCTTCTTGCCTGTGACTTTTTATTTGATGAGATAACAGAACAGTCAATCTCAGACCTTACCGGTACAAAATTGGATATGTATTTAACCTGGGTTTCAAACGGAGGTCAGCCGACAATTGATGCTTTGTCAGCTATGAGAAAAAGTGAGATAAAATATCTGCTGGAATTTCTCAGAGATATTCCGTTGTATGAAGGAATAAGTGTCGGCGACAGAGATTTTATCCTTGTTCACAGCGGACTCGGAAATTTCAGAGAAGATAAAAAACTGTCACAATATTCGGAAGACGATCTATTGTGGACAAGACCGGCGATTGATGTAAAATATTACGATGGAATTACGGTTATTTTCGGACACACACCGACCTTGGTTTACGGTGACGAGTACAAAGGAAAACCAATAATCACAGACTCATTTATCAACATTGATGTCGGAGTTGCGGCGGGACTTAACCCAATGCTTCTGCGGCTTGATGATATGAAAGAATTTTATTATGAAGAAAAGGAGAATGAAAATGAGTGAAAACAATATGATTGAAAAAATCAAAGCAAGAATCAACAGCTTACTTGCAAAAGAAGATGAGGTTACGACAGAAAATATTGAGGAAGAATTGGACAATATAATTACGCTCAACGATGAAGACGGAAATGAAATTCGTTTCGAATTTCTTGACCTTATTGATTACAAAGGCGAAGAATATGTTGTATTACTTCCTACAGACGAAGAAGATGACGACGGACAGGTAGTAATTCTCAAGATTGAAGAAACCGGTGAAGAGGAAGAATCCTATACAAGTGTTGATGATGAACATACTTTGGAAGTTGTTTTCAATATCTTCAAAGAAAGATTTAAAGACGAATTTAATTTTGTTGACTAATAAAAAAATAAATGAGTTGAAATAAAAATCAACTCATTTATTTTTTATTTTTTATTTTTTCCGTTCTCGGATAAGGTTCTTTTATATCCGTAAGTCCTGCAAGATAATCCATACTTGTGTCAAGGGCACGTGCAATTTTTATGCATTGTTCAAAAGTGTAATAACGTTTACCACGCTCAATTTTTGAATAATCGCTCTGGTCAATGCCGGTTAATATCTGCATCTTTATTTGTGTATATCCGCGCTCTTTCCTTAAATCTCTCAATCGATTCATATTTTCACCTCTTTTTATATTATGTCAAATTGACCTATTGACAATAGGGTGAAAATGACCTATAATGTTGTTGCACTACGAAAAAAACATCTGGACAAAATTAAAAAGTAGTGATATTATAAAAGAAAAAAGGAGAAAAAATCATGAAGAAATTTTTAGCACTTATTTTAGCACTTGTTACACTTATGTCAATGATGGTTATTCCGTCTTTTGCGGCAACACCCTTGCCGGAAGTTGAATCGGTAAAATTCATTGATGATAATGCGATTTCGCTCAAAGAAATGACAGCTTATTTTGATGAAATGCTTGAGTGGTATGAAGAAGACGGCTCTCCTGAAATGATTGAAGAAGAATATTTTTATCTCAACTATGCAATGATTGATTATGAGATAGAAGTAGCTTTTTCAGACGGAAATACAGAAGAACTTTCTCTTAGTGACAGTTTCCTGCAAACTGACAGCTACGAAGTATATGCAGATGCATATGTTTCCTATGCAGAGTATCTTGAAGCAAAGAACAACAAAGCAAAAACTGTTGATGTAGAAATATCAGTTACAGTTGACAATACCACATTAGCATTCTATGGTGAATCGGTTACTACTGATTTTGTAGTAGAAAAAGCTGTTAAGAACGCCTATGTTTTAAGCATACTTCCGCTTAACTTCCTTCCGACAAAAATCTACAGAAACTGTGACTATTTTGATCTTGATGGAACAAAATTCCTTGTAACATATTCTGATCTTAATACAGAAACTCTTGAGCTCAGCTATGACAAGGATATGTATGAATACTATCTCGGTGACGAATATATCGATCTTTATATAAGTGAAGATGACGAATTAACTTTTAGTTTTTACGATGAGGTTTTCACAAAGAAAGTTATTGTCGAAGATGAACCCTTTGAAAAAATTGAAATCAAAGAATGTGATTTTGATGCAAGCTCCAAAACACTTTCTTCAATAAAATGTGATGTAACTTTAAAAGACGGAACAGTTAAATCTTTTGCAAAAACTTTTGATGAAGCAACAGAGATTGACAGTTACTATGTAGTGGGTGAAATTGAAGGCTTCTATGTTTTTGTAATCGTAATGGATTATGAGTTAAGTGAAAACGGAACAACCTTAACAGACAATTTCTGCATTACTGCTGAAGTCGGTTACGGCGACGATGAAGGAAATTATGTAACAGATACTTACAGAGTAAAAAATCCCTTAGGTTTTATTACACAAATCAGAATGTTCTTTGAAATGATTGTAGAATGGTTCAGTGAATTTATCTTCACAATCATTTTCGGTGCAGAAGTAGCATAAAAATTCAGCACAGAGGCTTGTCCTCTGTGCTTTTTGTTTTTAAAGCTTGATTTAATTAGAGGGAGTGTGTTATAATCAGTAAAAAATAAAAGAGAGAATTGACATGAAAAAATCAAATGCACTTGCACTTTTGCCGATAGGGATATTTGTAGTATTTTATCTCACGCTCGGAATAATTTTTGAATATGTAATGAAGATATCAATGGGTTTTTATAATGTCCCTGTTGTAGTAGCTTTTTTACTTGCATTGTTCGTAGGAATTTTACAGACACGCGGCGTAAATCTTGATAAAAAATTTGAAATTATGGGCAACGGAATAGGTGATAAAAATATTATTACAATGCTGATAATATTTTTACTTGCAGGAATTTTTGTCGGCGTAGTCGGAAGAAATTCTGCAGAAAGTGTTGCGTATTTTATGTTGTCCGTAACACCGCCGAGATTCGCGGTAGTTGTAATTTTTATTGTCAGTTGCTTTGTTTCAACTGCGATGGGAACATCGGTCGGAACAATTACTCTGATAACACCGATTGCTGTTGCAATTTCAGCGGGTTCGGGATTTTCACTTCCGTTATGTGTCGGCACGGTTATTGGCGGTGCGATGTTCGGTGATAATCTTTCGTTTATTTCAGATACAACTATTGCCGCCTGTAACGGACAGGGTTGCAAAATGAAGGATAAATTCCGTATGAACTTTTCAGTTGTGTTACCTGCCGCAATCGTAACGCTGATATTAATTTTTATACTGTCAATGAATGCAGATATTGTTGAAGGCATAAACAAAGAATACGATATGGTACAGATTATTCCGTACGTGCTTGTGTTAATCAGCGGAATTGTAGGAATAAATGTTTTTATAACACTCATTATAGGAATTGTATCAGGAAGTATAATAATGCTTGTAACAAACGCTGTAAGCTTTTCCGAATTACTTTCCAACATGGGCAACGGTGCTGCGGGAATGTTTGAAACATCAATGGTAGCAATACTTGTTGCGGCGCTCTGCGCACTCATAAAATATAACGGCGGTTTTGAAGCTTTACTCAACGGAATACGAAAAATTTTTAAGGGCAGAAAAAGTGTACAGTTGGGAATCGGTTTGTTGGTAGGACTTATGGATATTGCAACGGCAAACAATACAGTTGCGATAGTAATGGCAAATCCGATAGCAAGTGAGATGGCGAAAGACCATAATATTGAAGGCAAAAAAGTTGCTTCAATTCTTGATACTTTTTCGTGCATATTCCAGGGATTTTTACCCTACGGTGCACAGATTCTTGTAGCACTTTCTGCGGTAAACACTTTGAATTTCAAACTGTCTGCATTTGACGTAATTGCATATCTTTTCTATCCGATGATATTGCTTTTGAGTTCGCTAGTATTTATTTTTGTAATACCCGAAAAGAAAAAATAAAATAAAAAGGTTGAAAAAAACAGATGTTTTTTTCAACCTTTTTTACTAAACAAATAAATCAGATTTATCTGAAAAAATTTCATAAGCATTATTGATAACACTTATTTCAACATCACCGTGTTTACCGCCGTATTCTCCGTCAAGAGTCCACGGAATTTTTTCTTCAGAGGTGATTTTAACATGCTTTGTCTTAGCGAAAACAATATTGTCACCGCTGTAGTCTTTCTTGATTATTTTATCAAGGATTCCAAACATATCGGTTTTTCTTTTGAGATTTTTAATCAGCAACAATTCAAAATATCCGTCATTGAGTTTTATGTCATCGTATTTGAAAACTCCCGCAACAGAAGTAGTATTTGAAATTGCACCGAAATAAATTTCGTCTTCAATTACCTGACCGTTAAACTCAATCTTCATGCGTGTGGGTTTGAATTCTAAAACCATAGGGAAGAAACGGACAAAAATTGCGTAAATAACATAAGCTTCGTGACCGAAGAGATTTTTTAATTTCTGCGGTGTAGCATATGAGAGGTCACTTGCAATACCGAAGGAAGCGATGTAGTTAAAATATTTATCCTTAAATAAACCTACATCGAAAGTATTTGTTTTGCCTGATAAAATCATATCTGTTGCAGAACCGATACCCACATCAATTCCGAGAGTAGATGCAAGGTCATTTGTCGAACCTAAGGGGACATATCCGACAGTAGGTTTTTTATCAAGTTTTAAAAGACCGTTTATGACTTCGTTAAGAGTTCCGTCACCGCCGCAACAAACGAGAACATCGTGTTCAGCACCGAGTTCTTCAGTAATTGTTGTTGCATCACCGGGAGCAGAGGTTGTCTGAACAGTAAAATCAAATCCTGTTTCTGACAAGTGTTCAGCAACATTCTCCGCATCAAGTCGTTTGCGGTCAATTCCCGAACAGGGATTGGCTATCAAAAGTGCTTTCTTTAATTCCAAAAAATCACGTCCGTAATGAATTTAAAATCTTTATAACATCAACCTTCAAATTATATCAAATCAAAAAATAAGAGTCAAGCCGAGAGTGTGAACAAAAGGTTAATTTTATAATTTGCCTTGTTTTGCTTAAAATTTTTTAAAATCACCCCAAAAAATAAATTTTTATGTTGGAAATAAACATATTTACAAAACAGAAATAACATGATACAATATAATTAAATTGACTAAGAAGAATTATACTTTATGCAAAACAAGAAATAATTATTTATTTTGGAGGGAAAAATATGTTCTCAAAAATCTTATCGCTTGTACTTTCTGTATGTATGCTGATAACATCTGCACCGTTTGGTCCTGCAGTTGATGAAATCGGTGATTTATTTGAAAGTATAAGTCAGAAAATCGCAGATTCAGTTGACGGATTTGTCGAAAGTCTTGGTCAGGAGGACGAAGACACATCTGAAACTACAAATGAAAAGGAATTTGTTGTTGCCGAACAGGCGGCACCATCCGAGCAATTGGTATTTGATATTAAATACATTACTGATGGAGGAATCTACGGCTGGGAACCGACTGCTGATTATTATTTCGTAGTTAAAGGTCTTCATAGCGTTTCTCAGACTGCGGCTCGAACAGATTCACGTACAAATCGTGGTTCCGGTACATCAACGAAGTTTACAGGCTCCTTATCAGTAAATAGTACAGATAGAGGTATTTTTTATTACGATAAAAATAGCTCAAATACGCTTGGTGCCGCAAACGGTGCCACATCATTGTCAACAGTTAAATTTGATGCTGCATGTCGTACAATAGATTATTCATCTAATAATACAACGAGCTCTGAAAATTCTACACTTTCTTTTTCCGCGACTGATTCCAACTACATGAAAGCTCCCACAAGTTACAAATTTACGAAAGGCAGTAGCACACCATATACTTTTACACCGGTTTCTTCGACACCTTCTGCACAGTCTTCAAATCCTGTTACTTACACTGCGACTGTTAAATCAATCGCAGCGGGAGCCGGAATGTACGGCTATACTACTGTTACGCTTACCTATACTTTCGAGTTTTATATAGATTATATATGGGTTGACTCAACACAGCTTTGGAACTTGTATGATTATGAAGTGAATACTGCGAACAGGAACAGTGCTTCATATAGTTCTGCGTCGTGGACAACATATCAGAATGCTCTCAATGCGGCTAAAACAGTTCTTGAAGGCGGCGTACCGCAGACATCTATTGATAATGCTTATACAAATCTTCAGAATGCGGTCAACGCACTTGCGCCAAAGACTTATACTGTTACATACGATGGAAACGGTGGTACAGGCATACCGACAAATCAAACCAAAACGCACGGAGTAGCTTTGACACTCAGCACAACCAAGCCGACAAAAACAGGCTATACTTTCAAAAGTTGGAATACAAAAAGTGATGGTACAGGTACAACTTATGCATCGGGTGCAAGTTATACAGAAAATGCAGATGTAACACTTTATGCACAATGGACTGTAAAAACATATACTGTTTCTTATGATGCAAATACCGGTACAGGAGCACCGGCAGCACAGACAAAAACACACGGTGTTGCACTTACCTTAACAACCAATGTACCTACGCACACAGGATATACATTCTTAGGCTGGGCAACTACTTCAACCGGTACCGTGGAATACCAACCGGGTGACAGTTATACTAAAGATGAGTCAGTAACACTTTATGCACGTTGGGAGAGAAAAACATATACGGTAACATATAATGCAAACGGAGGTTCAGGTCAACCGGCAAATCAAACCAAAAAGCACGGAGAAAATCTGACACTCAGTACAACCAAGCCGACAAAAACAGGCTATACTTTCAAAAATTGGAACACAGCACAAAATGGTACAGGTACAAGTTATGAATCGGGTGCAACTTATACAGCAAATGAACCGTTAACACTTTACGCACAATGGACTGCTAAGTCGGTCACGATTACACTTGACAGAGTTGGCGGTACCGGGGGTACAGCTTCCGTGCAAGCAACTTATGGTAGTGCATTACCTGACATCGTTGCTCCGACAAAGGCAGGATATACCTTCGCAGGTTACTTTGCAGACGGCAGAACAACTTCTTTAACAAGCACTGTAACTGATAAAGGATCATATTCAAGAATTGATTTCAAAAAAGACGGCAACGGTTGGAATTTAACAACCGAGGGTGATAAGGGCAGACACATAAGTGCCGTT
>JAFRZS010000058.1 GCA_017442445.1 Clostridia bacterium | reverse complement strand
GTCAACCTTAAGATTTGCATTGTAGTTTGTATTCAAAAATCTCTGAATAGTTTTGACAATTGCCGCCTTGTTCTCTAGGAAAGTGTTTACCGGATATGTAGAAGTCGTTGTTCCAACATATCTCCAAAGATATTTTGATTTTCTTGTATCTACATGCACATAGTTTGCACCGCAGCCTATACCCTTGACGCCGATACTCTCACAGTATTCTGCAACAGCTTCGGGAGCTGTATCCTCAACCTTAATGTCGGCCGCCATGCCCTTTTTATGATATGAGTCTGTTGCTCCGCCTATCTTTGCGTTGTAGGTTGGTGTTCTGTATGCACTGTTGATTATTACATCTTTTTTGAAGTGGCCTCTGATTTTCTGCAGAAGTGTTACAAGAGCCGTGTCAATGAGAATTGTATCACTTCCGTCGTTACATCTGAACTCGCGAACCGTGAAATTTTCAGAAAGCTTAACACTTCCGCTTTTTTTGAGTGAATATGTTTTTACTGCCATATTACTTCCCTGCTTTCTTGAGTTTATTTAAAACTTTATCCGCTTCGATTGCCTGTTTTGTGAAGGAGTTGTTTTTCCACCAGGCAACGATGGCACTTACGGCCGCCCATATGTATGATACAAACGCGGATACTTCTTCGTTGCTGAACGGAAGTACGCCTTTACCTGCCATTTCCAATCCCATATTGATAAATGAGATTACAAGCAATACTGTTCTGATGATTGTTCCTTTTTCAATTTTCATAATTTTAATCCTTTCTGTGTGCTTTTTGATTTATATGTTTTTCAATCTTTCCGATAGCTTCTGTCACAGGGCCGTTACAGCCCTGTTCCTGTAAACCCTTTAGACAAGCAAGTAATCCGTAAATTACTATTGTCTGCTCATCCTGTGTGCTGTTGTTGTCTTGCTCATGCTTGTCCTTTAAGTCTTTGATATCTTGCTTATGCATTGTTTTTAGGAGTTTAATCTCCTCATCCTGTTCTTTTTGGTGGTTTATCCACTTGAACAGCTTCCAAAAAAGAGTTATAAAAGCAATTATGGCAGAGAGGATGCCACCCCAAAGGACAATCGTATGTCCGTCTATGTACATTTTAATCACCTCCCTCAAAACAACTCATTCGCTATGTTACAAGCAATCAAATGGCATCCTGTTGTCAGAGGATGTGTTCCGTCATGTGCCGCAAAGTAAATACTTCTGTTGTATTTATTCATTCCGATGTTATAGTTATCAATAAACGGTATGCAATATTCTTCCGCTACCGCTTTTGTTTTTGCAACAAAATCCGTAAGCTTTACACCGTGAGTATTGCTGTGTGTATTGGAATCATCAACAAAGTTGTTATTGGCATCTATGAAAAATCTGTATGTTTGTGAACATATAAAGATTTTTAAATGTGGATATGCCGTCAACAATGTTTCTATGCTATATCGCAAAGCTCCTGCAAATGTTGATAAATCCTTGTCGTTCTCGGAATTATCAATATTCATGCCAAAATTCCAATCGTTTGTGCCGTATGCGATTGTTACAATATCAACTTTATTAAAGTCAGTATTCTTTAAAAGCTCCAATGTTTCTGAAAAATAGCTTGGCATATCCGTACCTGTTGCGATTGCGTTATCCTGCGAATCCCATGTGCCTGTTGATATTGCCGTTGCCAAGCTATGCATACTAAACGGTGCATAATATTCGCTTGTGTGCGTTGACATGCAACAACCGCCGAAACCGCAATTATGTATCGTTGCACCTGTCAGCTCTGCTAACTTCGTAGATATATCTTCGGGAGGTCTTCTTTTACCGAATATACTGTCACCAAAATTGACTATAACTTTCCCTTTGAGTGGCTTTGCATATTCGTCTGTTTCGTTGTCACCGCTGACTTCGTATGTATAATCAACGGAATTTACGTCACCCGGCTGTGTCACCGATACATAGACTTGTCCGGTAAAGCTATTCTTTTTATATACTCGGAAGTATTTACCGGTTGTAAATTTTCCGCTTGATAATTTTGCAACAGTATTACCGGCGGCCTGATCATTACCTACATAATTCTTGCTTTCATCATATACCAATACAACTACATTTGCTCCTGCTACTGTGGTCTCAAGTGCCGAAATGACAAGATACACATTCCCACCATAAGCATCACCAAACTCATAGTATTTTGATGTTCTCTTGTAATTTGATGCGGCGACTTCTGCGCCGTTGGTTGTCACATCATAATAGCCGCTTTCATCGAAGTTATTATCAAACTTATTGTCAGATATAACTGTACCTGCGGCTATTTTTTTATCCGTAATCACACCGAGGTTTTCAACCCTTCCGTCTGAATATGTAATCACAAGCTCTCCGTCTGAGTTGATTTCGGTTTTGGTTATTCCGATTCCGTCATCGCCTTTAATCGCGGGGATATCGGTTGTGTTTCCGTTTTCATCTCTTACTCGTAATATCGGAATCATATCATATCACCTCACTTAATTTATTCCACCCTGCCGGGTACATTTGGGGTGTAAAGACATTTGCATCAAGTGTTGATTGGTACAATTCATTTTCCCACCAACCGATTTCATTTTTTGCAAATGCTGTTCCGACGGTAATAACATCGGGAATAATTCTGTAGCCATCTCTGTATTCAATATCTTCCCAAAGTGCAGGTGCATTATCCGGATTATTTTCTTCGGTGTCCCACAAATCAACAGATGCACGTTTGAGTATGCCGTTCCAATTTATTCGGGTACCCGCTTTTATAAGCTCTCCGCTTTCGCTAAGCTTCGGATAGAGCTTGACTACTTGACTTGCTTCTTTATCATCAAAGGTAGAAGCTTTCGCTTCAATAAAAGTTCTGTACTCTCTTGCTTCGTCAACTATGCTCATTTCTGCACCCCCATCAAGATGTCATAAGCTTCAATTTTCATAGCATCAATATTCTGAGGTTCAATACCTTTCTGAATAAGCAAAGAATAATCACGAACAGGAGAAAGAGATAACATTGTATAGTAAACAGTTTCTTCGGGCAACGGCTCTGTATATACACCGTCTGTTATATAGTCGGATTTATCCCACATTTCGAAACCTTCATTCATCTCAACAATTACTTTTCCATAATCGTCAATATATGCTCTTGCATCGGTAAGGTTGGGTATTTCTATGTTTGAATTTTCAACTTTTATCATTTTAACCCTCCAACAATACGAAATTATGTTCCCAGTTCTTTGAATTAATCATGCTTAGATGCTCTTCATCTATTGCTACACAATTATCATGCACTATCATTTTAGGTGCGGTTTTACCAGTCATATCTGCTACATTTTCAATCATTCCATATATACTTTCTTTAGTTAATTCTGTACTCCAATGTAAATCTAAGGTTGAGTTAGTTCCCTCTCCGATTGTTATATTTTTTAATTTATTACAACTTTGAAAAGCTTGATTATGTGTAGTTGTTAATGTTCCTAATGTTAATGTTTCTAATGAATTACAATTATAAAAACTATACCAGGGAGCATATTGAACTTTAGGAAGATATACAGTTTTTAAATTTTTACACCCACTAAAAGCGGCATTTCCAATAGCAGTAACATTTACACCAGATATATCTGTTAATCCTAAACAGTTACAAAATCCATATGTTTTTATACTAGTTACTGTGTCTGAAATCTCATTTATAGTTAAAACATTACAATAATAAAAAGCATAATCACCGATAGTTGTTATACCATTAGGTAATTTAGTAATATTTACATTTCTTTCAACTAAGTTATTTATATACTCAGTATCTCCACCACTCTTAATATCTGCTACTTTTGGAATGAGTGTATTTAAAAACTCCGATTTATCCGCTTCAATGCCTTTCTCGGTGAGAATGTCAGCAAGATTTTCCCTCTGTTTTTCAACCTCTGCTGTATAATCAACTAATTCAAGCAAGTTTACATCAAGATCTTTCATAAGCTATCACCCCCGACTTCAACAAGAGTTGCGAGTTTAGTGTTGACCGCTTCAATAACTGAGTTTATATCGCCGATTTGTTTATCTGTGTAACTTTTTGCCGTGTTTATAGCATAGTCGGTTTTTTCGGTTGTGTATTGTATTATTTCTTCTCTTACAAACTCTTCTGTTGCAAGATTGACAGCATTGCCATTCGGATCTATTTGTACATTGTATCCATCGGGCATTTCGCCGCTTCCGATATATACACCCGATGCACCCTGTATCCCCTGTTCTCCTTGCTCTCCCTTCTCCCCGGCTTCGCCTTTATCACCTTTGTCACCCTTATCGCCTTTTTCGCCGGGTTCTCCTTTTTCTCCCTGCTCACCTTTCTCCCCGGTTTCACCTTTATCACCTTTGTCACCCTTATCGCCTTTTTCACCGGGTTCTCCTTTTTCTCCCTGCTCACCTTTATCCCCAGTTTCACCTTTATCACCTTTGTCGCCTTTGGGACCCGGGTCACCTTTGTCACCCTTGAACTCGCCGTTTTCAAGTTTGTATTCAACCTCACGAGTCTTTGCTATCAAGTTTTCAACAAACAAAACTTCATCTGACGAAACTATTTCTTCACCGTTATATACTTTTGTATCAACAAGAATACTGAAGCTCGGCGAAGTTATCATCTTTCCGTCAATGTTATATAAGGCTATTTCACACTCTGTTATACCGACAACAGCGGTAGTCTGTTTTGTTATTTCGTATATAATTTTATTATCTGCGATTATGCAGTCGTTATATATAAATTTCCCGTCAGGCTTTTTTGCCGTAAAATAGGCGGAACAGCCGTTTTCTATTCTGTAAGGTTTTCCGCCTTCCATCAATGTTGCTATAATTGCTCTATATGAATCAGTTCGTTTTACATTCAAACAAGCTTGTGAATGGGTTTCATGCAAATCAAGTGATATTCTGTAAAGAGATTCGCTCATATACTTTTACTCTCCTGTTTTTTATACATCTTTATATTTTTATGGTAACACAAAAGGAGGGGTATCCAAACCCCTCCTAATTGTTGTCGGCTTATTCTTCAAGCCATTTGCTTATATCTTTTTTCTTTTGGGTTCTAAATGCTTCTTTCTCTGCAGCTGTCATACCATCAGTAAGTATCATCTCATAAGCATTCAGAAGATAAGATTGCAGTCTTGCTCTTTCGGTTTTAGACATCTTCTTAAATATTGGTTTGAAATGCTCTGTTATCTGACCTGCAAGGTCGCTCTTATTTACACCGTTGGAAATATATTCATTGATTGTCGCCCGTAAGTTTACACCTGTTTCAACTGCAGTATAAAAGCTACCATACTTGCTGTAGCCGTCCTCAGAGCCGTTCTCTGAGATATAATCCCATTTTCTTATATCCCAATATACATCATCGTAATCCTTGCCAGCATACACAACTAAGTATTGAGTAGCAGTATTACTGTCAATCTCTCCGCTTATGTAGTATTCTTTGACAGCTGATGTTATCTCACTCGCGACTTCGGATTCATCATCGTCGTACATTTCCAATACTCTTTCAATTTCATCTTCGTCACCGCTGAGATATGCATCAAATACTTGTCTTTGCTTTGAGCCCTTCTTGCCGGTTATTGCTTCTCTGATTGCACGTTTCAGACCTTCAGGTGTTGTATCAGGACCGTTGATGGCAGTATTGAACACATTGATTACACTCTCTATATCTCTGATAATATTTTTTAACGGAAATCCGAAAGCAGCAGCTACAGCACCGCCGAAGTCTCGTATTTCTTCCCATCCAAGCTCATCAGCCGAAAGAAGCTTTTTGAAAGATGTAATCACATCGGAATATACAGCCATATCACTTCGTTCAATATCGTATCCTGTAATCAGGGACCCTATATCTCGCAAAATTGGGAACAGTGATAACGGATTGAGTTCATCTATAAGTGAACCTGAAAATGCACCTGCATACTTTTCTGCATAGGATTCATCCTCGTCGTCATCTCTTGCGGCATAAACAAGCGATTTTGCGGCAACTGTAAGAATCATTGAAAGAAGCACTCCTCTTATTACTCTTACAGTAAACTTTTTATTACCGCGTTTACCTTGTACACCTGCATCAACAAGCATATTCCCTAACTTTGTAGGTTCAGACATAAATGATGTTGCTAATTTTACCACACCGTTCTGAGAACGCATAAAGGCACTTTTTGCAAAAACAGAATCATAAACCTGAGTCAATGTCACGACCTCGGTAAAACGTTCTCCTGCCGCTTTAAAAAATTCCTCTGAACCCGGCTTGAGATTTGTTTTTGTCCTTGTTTCTTTCTTGACCGCTTCCCATATCCAACACCATGCCATTTCATCAGCATAAGCCGCAGGCTTTGATAGCCAATCATCAATACTCTTTTTTCCGTTAATCCAGTCAACAGCCGACCGACCTGTTCGGGTATCAAAACCGCCTATTTCTTTGACTATTGCAACAGGAGCATATTTTTTGACTTCCTCCCAAGTTTCCTTATGCTTAATCAGTTTAGGATTTGTCGCAAAATATTTGAAATCAATATATGCGGTTGCTCTTGCTATTGCCATAGGTTGCTGAAAAACGACAGATGCAGAAGCTAACACTGCAGCTTTTTTAAACTTTGTAATTCCTTTATCAAAATATTCTGACAATTCATCGGTCTTTACATTTCCGTTGATATCATCAATCCACTTTGACAAATAATTTTCTAAAATCCCTTGTCCGAAAATATCATTTAGTCTTCGTTTTACATCTTCGTTATAAAATACTCTTGTAAAATCTTCAAT
>JAFRZS010000057.1 GCA_017442445.1 Clostridia bacterium | reverse complement strand
GGGGTATAGCTCAGTTGGTAGAGCAGCGGTCTCCAAAACCGCGTGCCGAGGGTTCAAGTCCTTCTGCCCCTGCCAAAAAAATAACACTCACCATTTTGGTGGGTGTTATTTTTTCGTATTGGTAAAACGATTTAACTTTTCCGAGGCACGCGGAGCGTGTCGTGGGGTGCGGGTCTCCGGTGGAGACCTCTGCGAAGCAGAAGCACCGACCGAGCCGGCAGGCGAGAACAAGTCCTTCTGCCCCTGCAATATTTGTCAACATTCTTTGACACACAAAATCGTACCCTGTACTACTAAGACTCATTTAGGCGGTAAAAAACACTTTTGTTTTTACCGCCTTTTTCTTGCTTTTTAACCGATATAATTGTATAATTAGTTTTAATATGCTAAAATCCGACATTAAAAGGTGTTGTAAAAAGAACGATTTCCATTGACAGAAACGCAAAGCATTGGTGATTATATGAAAAAGATTGAATACATTGACCCGATTATAGGTACTGTAGCCGATGAACAAAGCGAAAGTTTTCACGGTGGCGGTAAAACATATCCCGGAGTATCTTTGCCCGGCGGTATGGTTCAGCTATCCCCTGATACCGTGACAGGCGGTGATAACGGATCGGGATATAATTACTGTCACAATACAATTGAAGGCTTCAGCTTCAATCACATGAGTGGTATAGGCTGGTACGGTGACCTCGGTAATTTACAGGTTATGCCGATTACGGCTAAAACAGATTTGCGAAGCGGCAGTAATTATGAGGTGCCCTTTTCAAAAGGCACTGACGGGTGGAAATCAGCATTTTCTCATGATAAAGAAAATGCAAGAGTCGGCTATTATTCTGTATTTCTTGATAAATATAAAACACTTGCAGAATTAACCGCCACACTACACACAGGAATTCTGAGGTTTACTTATCCCGAAACAGATGAAGCAGGAATCATTTTCAACTTTTCACGAAGAATCGGAGGAAAGGCTGATTTTCAGCATATTGATATAATTGATGACCGCCATATTGAAGGCTACATAAAATGCACACCCAAGGGCGGAGGCTTCGGTCACGGCGACGGAAAGATCTGTTATACTCTCTGTTTTTATCTTGAACTTTCAAAACCTGCTAAAAAAATGCAGTTTTTTTCAAACGAAGAATACTGCGAAGATTCAAATAGCTTTGACGGTGAAGATGTCGGACTTGTTGTGCGCTTTGATACAGAAGAAAATGAACAAATCACCGTAAACTGCGGTATTTCTTACACTGATATTGAAGGTGCAAGAAATAACTTCAATGAGGAATATACTGACTTCGACTCTGCAGTTGAAAACGCAGAGAAAATGTGGCTTGATGCTTTTGACTGTATTGATGTTGAAGGTAGCAATCAAACAGACCTTACCCTTTTTTATACCTGTCTTTATCACGCACTCCTTGACCCGAGAATTGCATCTGATGTTGACGGACGCCATAAAACAGCAGACGGAAAAATTATAAAATCAGACTACATTCACAGAACAGTATTCAGCGGTTGGGATGTTTACAGAAGTGAGTTTCCCCTGCTCACATTGATAAAACCTTCTGTTGTAAATGATGAAATCAACTCGCTTTTAAATATTGCGCTTGAAAAAAATTCATCACTTCCTAAATGGGAGCTCGTGGGAATAGATGCAGGTTGTATGGTTGGCGATCCCGGACTTATAGTTATGGCAGATGCATATATAAAGGGTATAAGAAATTTTGACTTTGACAAGGCATATGAAATTGCACGTGCATCTTCCCTGTCTCAAAAAGAACTATACGGTAAACCGTTTTATTCTGTCAGGCCTGATACTTCGGAATATCTTGAAAAAGCTTATGTTGCTGACTCTTTGAGCGAAACACTTGAATTTTTACTCGCTGACTATACAATGTACAAATTAGCAACTATATCAGGTAAAAAAGAAGATGCTGAATTTTTCAAAAACAGATCAGCCACTTATAAAGATAACTATGATGAAAAGCTCGGCTTTTTAAACACAAGAGATGTTGACGGTAATTTTTTATATCAGGAAAACGAATATGACGATGACGGCTGTGTTGAAAGTAACATTTTTCAGCAGACATGGTTTGTGCCTTATGATGTTGAAGGATTAAGTGAGCTTTTCGGAAAAGAACGCATGTTGACTTTACTTGAACGCCTTTTTTCAAAAGCAGATTTATCAAAGCTATGGAATGACGATTACAATCATTCAAACGAGCCTTGCCACAACATCACTCACTATTTCAATATTCTCGGACAACCTCACCGCACACAGCATTGGACTCGCAAGGTTCAAAAAGAAGCATATCGTTTGGGTGCTTTCGGTTTTTGCGGTAATGAAGATGTCGGACAGTTGTCAGCTTGGTATGTTTTATCTGCATTGGGCTTTGCTCAGGTTTGTCCTGCAGACACTAAATTTTACATCAACACTCCCCTGTTCAGAAAATCAGAAATAAAGCTTAATAAAAAATATCACAGTTGTTGTATATCTGATAAATTCGTGATTAGATGTGATGAAGATCCTTTGGATTATCCTTACATAAAAGAGATATATCTAAACGGTAACGAAATAGAAAGAACCTATCTGACTTATGAGGAAATTACATCAGGCGGCAGTTTGGAATTTATATTAACAAAAAATCATCAGTAGGATTGGATTATAATATCCGAAAAAGGAGAAAAATCATGAAATATGATGAGATGATGATAAAATCATTAACAGAATTATTAAAACCCGATGAAACCTTAAGGTGTTCTGTTTTTGGAGTTTTAACCCAAAATAAAACTTTTTTTAAAGGTTTTTTCGGTTTTTCGGAAAATGCTCTGTTGATTGCCTTGGTTCAGGGCGAAAAAATCATTTCAACAAACCGTTTTCCTTTAGAAATACATTCTATCAGTGTCAGGCGCGAACTTTTAGGTCAGTATATAATCAACATCAGTTTTAATGATCATTCACACACTGAAATAAAGTTATTTTCACAAACTTCAGCTATTAAAAACCATAAAGATAATGTTGAAAAATTTTTAGATATTCTTTCTGAGCTTTCTCCCGAAAAACTTCCATTTTTCCTGAAAGATGTTGTGGGCACTAAAATTCGTATGCAACATTTTATTCTGCCAATATCTTTCGCTTACTTTTTATTAGCTTCAGCTTCATTTATGTTTATTCTTGATTCATTAAAAAACGGATTCATTCAACCGGTATCAGAATATTTTTATTCGTTACCTGCACAACTAATTATATTTTCTTGTATTCTTGTGTTTTTAATAAACCGTTTCCTTGTCGGTATAACCGTTTGTGTTATCAATGAGAAAGGTCTTTATTTTGACAATAAATTCGTTCCGTGGGATAAGATTAAAAGTGCTGAATACATAATTGAAATTCCGATTAAGCACCCTGTCCACCGTTCTAAACTTGAATTTTGTCGCATCAAACTCATTTTAAGAGAAAATATGTATGGTAAATCGGAATTAGAAATTGAACATTTTCCGCTATATGCAATCAGAAAAATCAAGAAAATGCAGCCTCAACTCAAGGTAAAAAACAAGGTAATTCCAGGGATAATCATATTGCTTTTAACACCTATTGTTTTAAGTTTTATATTAGCTTTTTGTATTTAAAAAGGAGGGCAATTTATGTTAGAAAAAATTATAGGAAGTGTAAACGATGCTTTATATAGTTATATCTTAATCATCGTTTTGGTACTCGGCGGTCTCTATTTCACCTTCAGAACAAAATTTGTTCAGTTCAGACTTTTAGGTGAGCAATTCAGAGCAGTTACGGAAAAACCAAAAGACGGCAAAGGAGTTTCGTCTTTTCAGGCACTCATGGTATCTACCGCTTCGCGCGTCGGTACAGGTAACATCATCGGTGTTTCTACAGCACTCTGTCTTGGCGGTTTCGGTTCAATGTTCTGGATGTGGGTAATTGCACTCATTGGCTCTGCTTCTGCTTTCATTGAAAGTACACTCGCTCAGATTTACAAGAAAAAAGGCCCTGAGGGCAGCTACGGCGGTCCTGCTTATTACATAGAAGCCGCACTCAAAAGCCGCCCCCTTGCAATAATTTTTACAGTTTTATTGATAATCACTTACGGTGTAGGCTTTAATATGTTGGCATCATTTAATCTTCAGTCAACATTTTCCACTTACGACTTTTATAACTCTCTTACAGTCAACGGAATAAACCTTTTCCCCTGGATCATAGGTTTTGTTATAGCTGTACTCGTTGCTTTCTGTCTTTTCGGAGGCGGTAAAGGCATAGTCAAAGTTACATCTTTAATTGTTCCTTTCATGGGACTCGCTTACATTCTTATTGCACTCATAATAACAGTTATGAATGCAAATATTCTCCCCTCTGTTTTTAAAGAGATTTTCTCAAATGCCTTTGATTTCAAAGCTATTTTCGGAGGTTTTTCAGGCTCTTGCATAATGTACGGAATAAAAAGAGGTCTTTTCAGTAATGAAGCAGGTGTAGGTTCTGCTCCCAACGCTTCCGCTTCTGCTGAAGTTTCTCACCCTGCAAAACAAGGACTTGTTCAGATCCTCTCAGTTTTTATTGATACCATTCTTGTTTGTTCCGCAACTGCTTTCATGTGCATGACATCAGGTATCACACCGTCAGAAAAAATCTCGGGCGCTCAATATGTCCAATTATCACTTGAAGCAACTCTCGGTAAATTCGGTCCGATATTTATAACAATTGCCATGATCCTCTTTGCCTTCACAACATTACTCGGTAACCTCTTTTATGTTGACAAGGCTTTCTGCTATATCCTCGGTAAAACTCCAGGAAAAATGTTCAACTGCATATATTATATAATCGCTTCCCTTCTTATTTTCGTCGGTGCGGGACTTAACGCAGATTTACTGTGGGGTATTGCTGATATCACTATGGGCGGAATGACTCTTATCAATATGCCTGTAATTATCTATCTCGGAAAATATGCAATCCGAACCCTGAATGATTACACTAAACAGAGAAAAGAAGGCAAGGAACCTGTTTTCTATGCCGAAAATATCAATCTTCCCGATAAGGTTGATTATTGGCAGAAATAAATCAATTTCTCAATTG
>JAFRZS010000056.1 GCA_017442445.1 Clostridia bacterium | reverse complement strand
TCAATAACACAGGGCGCAAGTGCTTCAAGACCGGGAAATTCTTATCAGAATTTTTTATCGCGTCAGCTTAATATGGACTACATCAATTTAGGTTTTTCAGGAAGCGGTAGGGCAGAAGATGAAATTGTTAATTATATGGCAGGTCTTAAAATGTCTGCCTTTGTATCTGATTACGACCACAATGCGCCTACAGTTGAGCATCTTGAAAAAACACATTATAAAATGTATGAAACGATAAGGAAAGCACATCCTGAATTGCCGTTTATTATGATTTCTAAACCTGATTATAAAACGGTTTTGCATAAACCGAATTTTGATGATGAGCGAAGACAGGTTATAATGGAAACTTTTCAGAAAGCAATCGCAAACGGAGACAAAAATGTATATTTTATTGACGGTGCAACAATCTTCACCGGCATAGAAGCTGATAGCTGCACTGTTGATGGAGCTCATCCTAACGATTTAGGATTTTTCAAGATTGCTGAAACTCTTTATCCGATACTTTACAGAATATTATATTTTTAGCAGGTGATTATATGAATAAGAATCTCAGAAAAGTTACTCATGAAGCCGATTTGTGTATAGTTGGCGGAGGTATGTCGGGTCTTTGCGCGGCAGTGTCTGCAGCAAGACATGGTATGAAAGTAGTTCTTATGCAGGATAGACCTGTTTTAGGCGGCAATGCTTCATCAGAAATACGCATGTGGATATCCGGTGCACATGGCAAAAATAACCGCGAAACAGGAATCCTTGAAGAAATTATGATGGAAAACTATTACAGGAATCCAAACAGAACATATCCTGTATGGGACAGTGTACTTTTTGACCTTGCCAAACGCGAAAAGAATATAACACTTATCATGAACTGTTCTTGTAATGATGCCGAAATGGAAGGTAACAGCATCAAAAAAATTATAGGTTGGCAAACAACAACACAGATGTGGCATATTGTTGAGGCGCGTTATTTTGCCGATTGTTCAGGTGATAGTATACTTGCACCCTTGACAAATGCAGAATACCGTGTAGGCAGAGAGGCAAGATCAGAATTTAACGAAAGCATTGGACCTGAAGTTGCTGACGATAAGACTATGGGCTTGACCTGTCAGATACAGGCGGTTGAAACGAATAGCAAAACAACATTCATTCCGCCTGAACAGTCAAGAAAATTCACCCCTGCAACGCTTTATCCTCGCTATCCCAATATAAAAAGCATTTATGAAAATTATTGGTATCTTGAACTTGGTGGAGAAGCAGACAGTATTCACGACACGGAAGAACTCCGTGACGAGCTTGTTCGTGTTGCGTACGGAATGTGGGATTTCATCAAAAACGATCATGAGATAGAAGCAGACAATTGGGAATTAAGTTTTATGGGCTTCTTACCCGGCAAAAGAGAGAGCAGAAGATATGTCGGTGACTATATAATGACACAAAATGATGTTGAGGCAGAGGGAAGATTTGACGATATTATCGCATATGGCGGCTGGACTATGGATGATCATAATCCCAAAGGTATTGACGGTAATGAAAGGCCTACAATACACTGGCCTGCACCTTCTCCTTACGGAATACCTTACAGATGTATTTATTCCAAAAATATCAGCAATCTTTTCTTCGCAGGAAGAAATATCAGTGTTACCCATGCGGCATTAAGCTCAACAAGAGTAATGGCAACCTGCTCAATATTAGGACAGGCATTGGGTACAGCGGCTTCAATAGCAAAGAAATATGATACAAGTCCAAGAGGCGTTTACGAAAATCACATAAACGAATTAAAACAGACTCTCATGGAAGACGATTGTTATATTCCATTCAACAAAATGGAAATGTCTGAAATTTCCCGAAAAGCTACATATAAATCAAGCGGGGAAAATGTTGAAATGCTGATCAACGGTTATCAACGCCCGATAGGTGATTGTGATAATATGTGGAAAGGTAAGTGCGGAGATTACATCGAAATCAATTTTGATAAAACAACCGATGTAAAGGAAATTAACTTTACATTCGACAGTGACCTTAACAGAGAAACTGTTTGTGAAGACAAGGACCTTTGTGATAAAGTTACCATGTGTAACAGAAGCTTATCTCTCAAACCTATCTGTATTCCGAAAACACTTGTAAAGTCGTTGAAAATTGAAGCGATGATTGACGGTGAATATAAAGAGCTTGACGGAATAAAGGACAATTATCAGAGAGCTGTAAGAGTTCCGGTAAATGAAAAGGCTGACGGTTTGAGAATAACACTTCTTGATACAAACGGAAATGAAACTGTCGGTATCCACTCAGTTAATATTTTTTAAGAGGCAACACATATGAGAATGCGAAGAAAAAAGAACCTTGAAAAAAGGTTAGACAGCTGTCACAATTTCTTTCAGCTTTTTCCTGAAGAAAGAAATTTTCGCGAAGCTGTAAAGAAAAAAGAATATCTTGATTTTGAAAAAATATTCGGAAATAACAACCCGATTTTACTTGAAATCGGATGCGGAAAAGGTCAGTTTGCGTGTGAGTATGCAAAAAGACATCCTGAAATCAATCTTATCGCAGTGGAAAAAGTTGCAAATGTTGCAGTTCAGGCTTGTGAAAAGGCACAGGAGATGGGACTAAAAAATTTATATTTCCTTCAGGGAAGCGCGGAATATTTGCCGAGATACATACCTGACAATTCGATTGAATTGATATTCTTAAATTTTTCCTGTCCGTTTCCTAAGAAAAAATACGCTTTGCATCGTTTAACACATCATAATTTCCTTGAAATATATAAACAGCTATTAAAAAAAGACGGTGAAATTCATCAGAAAACCGACAATATGCATTTCTTTGAATTTTCAATTGAGGAGTTTTCTCAGAACGGCTTTGCACTTAAAAATATATCTCTTGATTTGCATAACAGTGATTTTGAAGATAATATCGTTACAGAGTATGAAGATCGTTTTTCTTCAATGGGAATGCCGATTTACAGACTGGAAGCATATATGAAATAATTTTCAAAAAAAGATTGAAAAAAATCGAAATAAAATGTATAATATTTATAAGAAATTTCTCAGGAGGGGATTACATGAAAAAAGTAATTTCAATTTTTCTTGCGTTGGCACTTATGATGGTGTCAATCGTACCGGCATTTGCAGCCGAAGAGTCAGACATTATTGTTGCAACAGATATAAATGAAGTTGCAGATACAGTTGACTGTGAGTATCCGATAATCTTTGTTACAGGAATCGGTCAGACATGGACACATATTCTTAATGAAGACGGTTCATTCAAAACAAAGGAAAACGGAAAATTGGTTGAATACAATCTTTTCTATGCCGATATTGATGCATTACTTACAAGTCCTATACATATGCTTCGCGCATTGAAGGTTGTAGGACAGTTGCTCAGCACAATAATCCTTGACAAGAACTTTGTTGATTCAGACGATGTCGGTTCACTTGTAGCTAAAGTTCTTCGTTGTAATCTTATTGACGAAAACGGTAAGTTACCTGCAGATGTTGAAGATACAATCAAGAGATATCCTCTCTCTGAGTATAACGCAGTAAACACAAAGAACTTCTACAGATCAATTCCTTGCGAAGATGTAGTTGCTAAAATTGGCGCAGAGAATGTATTTTGCTATAATTATCCCGCTTTTTCATTTACATATGACAATGCAGACGGACTTAATGAGTTCATTAAGGAAACAGTACTCGGTGAATATTCTGATGCTGAAAAAGTTGTTCTTGTTCCCATGAGCATGGGTGCAACAGTTGTAAGTGCGTACCTTGACAGATATGGTAATGAAAACGATGTTGCAAGAGTAGTAAGTATTGTCGGTGCATGGGACGGCAGTGATGTTATCGCTGACCTCATCGAAGCAAAGTATGCTGAAAACTCAGCAGAAATGTTCTACGACTCAACACTTATGTCACTTGTTGGTGACATGCTCGGTCTTGAAGAAACATACAAACCTCTTGTAGTAACATTACTTGATGTTGCGATAAGACTTCTTTCAAAACAGACATTGAGAGATTTGATCGATACAATCATTGAAGGTATAGTTGACCATTTCCTTATCAAGACACCTTCACTTCTTGCTTTGATTCCGAGCGGAAGATATGAAGCAATCGAAGAAAAATATCTCTCCGATCCCGAACTTGAGTATATCAGAGTACAGACCCGTGAATATTATGAAGCTCAGTCAACACTCTTCGAAAGACTTTCAAAGCTTGAGAAAGAATACGGAATGGAGTTCTATTTCATCAGTGGCTACGGTCTTTCATTCGGTGGTTTTGAAGGATCAGATTATACAATTATGAAGATGCTTTATTCTTCAGCAGGTACAAACTCTGATGAAATTATTCAGATAAGCTCTACTGCACCCGGTACAACTTTTGCACCCGCAGGAACAAAGCTTGAAAACATTGACGAGAATAACAAGTATATTTCTCCCGACGGTTCAATTGACCTTTCAACATCATATGCACCTGACAGAACATGGTGCTTCTATGAACAGAAACATGAACTTGAAGATAATAACACAGCAATCAGACTTGCTTTTGACCTTGCGATAGGTAAGTACAGCAGTGTCGATGATTGTGTTGGCGTATATCCTCAGTTTAACGAGTCAAGAGATGTTGAAGATCTCACAAAAGGACCGAGCTATCTTCACCAGCTTCAGAAATACATCACGAAGTATAAAGATGACCCTGCATATGCTGAGAATGTAAAACTCGCTCAGGAAGCTTATGACGAGCTTTATGCTATGATGGAAAGAACAATCAATGACCGTGAAGGTGATGATGCTATAAAAGAAAATGCATATGACACTTTGGTAGCACTCGGTGTATATCCTCCCAAAGCAGAGGAAACTGTTTCATGGTATATGAACATTTTAAATCTTATCGTAAAAATCCTTGACCAGAAGCTTTATGATATTTTCGGTACAGGCGGATTTAAAGAAAAAATATTCGGTTAATTCTATAAAAGCAGATTTGCAAATTGTTGCAAATCTGCTTTTTTGTATATAATTTCCTGTATAGAATTAACAGGTGCGGAATAATACGGAATTGTTGTAGAATTATTAATAATTTATTAATGTAATTAACAAATTGGTGATAAACTATTGAAAACACACAAAAGGTGTGTTAAAATTTAGACAAATAAAAAATGGAGGCGAAAATATGAAAAAGTTAATCTCAATCTTATTGGCAATTGTTATCATGTCGGCATCTGTTTTACCTGTATTTGCGGCGGAAACAGATAAAGTAATTGTAACTCAAGCGGAATCGTTTGATGAACTTAAAAAAGTTGATTACCCGATTATTTTTATAACGGGTATCGGTCAAAACTGGACTCGTCTTCATGACGGCAACGGCGGTTGGCAGAAGAAAGAATTTAAAGATACAGATGAAGATTACAGATATAATTTCTTATCAACAAGATTTAAAAATCTTCTGACGATGGAACCTCTCAGGACGTTAAAACTTATAGGACAGATTTTTGCAACACTTGTTAAAGACAAGAACTTTGTATCATCAGAAACACTTGGTGCTGTATTAAGAGCACTGTGCGATGCAAATATGATTGATGAAAACGGCAACTTACCCGACTATGTAGAAGATACAATAAGAAGAAAGCCTGTAAGCATGTATGATGAATATGAATATACGCGTTTCAAAAATTCTATTCCTTGCGAAGATGCCGCAGATGTAATAGGCAGAGAAAACATATATTGTTTCGGTGCTCAGGCATTTGGCTTTACTTACGATAATGCTGCAAAGCTTGATGAATTTATTAATAATGTAGTTTTGAACGGATATTCAAAATGGGCTGACAAAGTAGTTTTAGTACCTATGAGCATGGGTGCTACAATAGTCAATGCTTATCTTGATGAATACGGAACGAAAAATCAGGTAGCAAAAGTAGTAAGTATTGTCGGTGCATGGGACGGCAGTGATGTTATTGCTGATTTAATTGAAGGCAAATATGCAGAAAATTCAGCAGAAATGTTCTATAACGGTGAGTTCACAGGAATTATTGCTGACCTCATAATCAACAATGCTGAAATTGATGACCAACCCATTCCGAGTGATTACAGACCTCTCTTTGCAGCACTGATTCAGACAGTGCTTCGTTTATGGTCACAGTCAACACTGAGAGATCTGATTGATACAATTATTGAAGCGATACGCGAAGATGTGCTTTTAAAGACACCGTCACTCCTTGCTTTGATACCCGAAGAAAGATATCCTGAAATCAGAGATAAATATCTCTCAGATGATGAAGATGAATACATAGTTGAACAAACTGACAAATACTATCAAGCACAGAAAGATCGCGATGAAACAATGGAAATGCTTGAAAAAGAGTACGGAATGGAATTTTATTTCATCTGCGGTTATAACCTTGGATTCGGCGGCGCACCCGGATCTGATTATTCAATAATGAAGATGCTTTATTCGTCAGCAGCAACCAATTCTGACGAAATCATTCAGATAAGCTCTACAGCACCCGGTACAGAATATGCTCCGGTAGGAGAAAAACTTGAAACTCCTGATGAAGACGGTAAATACCGTTCACCTGACGGTTCAGTTGACCTTACAAGCTCATATGCACCTGACAGAACATGGTGTTTCAGCGAGCAGAAACACGAGCTTCAGGACAACAATACAGCAATTTCGTTAGCATTGGAAATAGCAATCGGTAAAATTGAAAGCATTGACGATGAAGATGCCGTAGGCAGATATCCTCAATTCAATGAATCAAGAGATTTAGAACCGCTTCATGACGGTGGTGACGACTCTGTTTATAGTATGTTGGCAAATTATATTGCAACAAATGGAACCGATCCGAAAGCAATTGAAGATGTAAAAATTGCACAGGAAATCAAAGCTAAAATTGATACCATGAAGAAAGTAACTATCAATGATTGCGACAAGGATGATGCATTGATAAAAGAAGCATATGATTTTCTTGTAAGAGTTGGCTTAAAACCTAAAGCACCCACAACACAGAATTTTGAAAAGGCGATAATCACAGTAGTAGAAGTCATAGACCGAATACTTTACAACATATATGAAATAGGCGGCTTCCGTGATCATAGTTTCTTTGAATAAAAAAATCAGCCCCATTTCATAACTGAAATGGGGCATTTATGTTTTAACCTATTATGCTGAAGAGCTTATGACAAAAGCTTCTTGCAGCTTCATATGTTACTTGAATACCGAGAAGTCCGAGTATATATTTTACAATCTGTGGGTAGAGGAGATTATCTGACTCAAAACCGATTACCTTTTGCGGTTTGGTATAAACCTCAGTGTATTGGTAATCTGTATCGGTATAATCAAATTTTTCCGCAGGATTATCAACCAAATGTGTGATTATGTCATACATAAGATGCTGAGTGTCATCGTGGAAATAAACTGATTGATGACCGTAGGGGACATAGAAGGTAGTTTCGGGAGAGCAGCCGTTCATGGTTGAGCTTTCGATTGTGAGAGATCCGTCACCTAATGATGAGTCATCTGTTCTTACGGCTTCGCAGTCAACAGGAGTTCTGCTGTCGTGTGCATCTTCTTTGAAATTTATCTGAACATGAGTCGGAGTGTCGGAAGCAAGTCCTGAAATATAATAACATTTAGAACCTAATTCTTCCATAATGTGAACATCTTCGGTTGCAGGATTGTTGTCGTTATCAATAAAAATATAGTTATCATAGAAATCCTGCATCATCTGCATATAGACATTACCGTTGACACAGATTTTCTTATACGCCTCAAAAGCATCTTCAGCGGCTATATCCTCATAAACCACAGAGCCGTCAGCTTTTTCAATTTTAGCTGTTGCGTATTTTCTTCCGTAAAGAGTCTCAACCTGAGTAGGTACTGCAAGCTGTGTACGGGATGGGAAATCAACCTCGGTAGCGTAAGTTACATAGTCCATTGAAATCTTGTCAAAACCTTCGAATGTTTTTGCATTGTGGAAATAACCGAAACCTCCGAGGACAGTTGAACCGACATTCACAGTATAGACATCAACATCGTTTGAGGTGTCACTATCCTGAAGGTCGTCCCACAAAAGCTTTGATACACCCGATGCAATCAGACCGCCCATACTCTGAGTCACTAGGATAACTTTTTTGTATTGCTGTGACTTGATTACATTATAGAGGTCTTCGACCATGATTGTAGCGTCAATACGCCAGTCAAAGTCATAGACAATGACATCACAAGTGTCGTCGTAATTCTTAACACAGTTTTCAAAGAAACTGCGGTATATATCGGCAAGACCGAAACCGCCGTCATATGATACATGAACGCTTTCTTTACGAAGCTGTGCGGTTAAAATCATAGCACCGCTTATGAGAAGATTTCCGACACCGTGAAGCAGATTTATAATAAAAGGATAGTCTTCAGACTGTTTGAAAACTTCGCTTCCTACAGCGAAAGTTACGACTTTTTCATCGACGCCGTCATTATTGACATCGACATTTGCTTCAAGGTTTGTGCATCTGTAACCGGGTACCCAGATAATTGCAGTATCGTTACCTTTGATGTATGTATTGTCTTTCAAGGTTGCTTTATCAGCTTTGTAAATTGAGTATTCAGCCGACACAAATGTTGAACAAGTGCTAATAAGTAGTGCAAGGATAAGTACGATTGAAATGATTTTTTTGATTTTCATAATACAGCCTCCTTACTGTTTTTATCCATTATAAACCCAAAGTTTATAAAACACAAGAAAAAATAAATATAAAATATTGAAAGGAGCAAACCGCCATGCCGGATTTATTCAAATGCTCAGTTAAACGCGAAATGAAGTTCTTATTTGATGAAGACAGCTTTTACGATATGCTCCGATATACAAAAAAACGCTATAAGATTGCAAGGAGTATGAAAACTGAGCAGACTGATTTTTATTATGATACACCGGTGTTTTCGTTATTGAAAAACAATATAACGCTCAGAATCAGAAAAACGGAAGAAGAGTATTTCTTGCAGATAAAACGATACCAGGACTTAACCTACGGTATCTACACAACAACTGAGAGTGAAAGCGTTTTTGCTCATCTGCCGAAAATTCTGAAAGGCTCTGAACTTGAGTTGGGGAGTAGCCATACATATGAGATGCTTGGTAAACTTAAGACCAACAGAAAAACGATGCAACTTCCTGACGGTACAATCATCAGATTTGATATAAGTGAATACTTTGATAAAATTGATTACGAAATTAAGATGCAGTTTAGTGACTACCCGCCCGAAGAACTTGTAACAAGATTAAGTGAACATAGTCATCAAAGCTGCAGTAAATATAACCGTTTCATAGAAGCTTACGAGAATGCAAAAATCAGAATTGCAAAATAAACGAGCGCACCTGCGATTATTCGCAGGTGCGCTCGT
>JAFRZS010000055.1 GCA_017442445.1 Clostridia bacterium | reverse complement strand
GTTATATTGTTGATTTCAATATTAGCAAGTAGCCATATTACAAGTCCCGCAGGTGCGGCAACCGCGGCGGCTCGGCCTAAAACGAAGAGTGTTCTGTCACAGACAGAGCGAGTCAGAACCTTTAAAATCTGAGGTTTTCTGTAAGGCGGTAATTCTAAAATAAATGATGAAGGCACACCTTTTAACAATGTTGACGACAAAAGCTTTGACATCAGAAATGTAATCCCTATACCGAGCAGAATAATCAAACAAAGTATCAGAGCTGAAAAAAATGATTTTGTGATACCCGCAAAGCTTCCTATAAAAAAGATAGTGATTACAGATATCATAGTCGGAAATCTGCCGTTACAGGGGACAAAGTTATTTGTAATTATCGCTATGAGTCTTTCTCTTGGCGAATCAATAATTCTGCAACCCACAACACCTGCGGCATTACAGCCGAAACCCATACACATAGTAAGAGCCTGTTTACCGCAAGCATCACATTTTTTAAAGGCTCTGTCAAGATTGAATGCAATACGAGGAAGAACTCCGAGGTCTTCAAGTAAAGTGAAAAGAGGAAAGAAAATTGCCATAGGGGGAAGCATTACGGAAACAACCCACGAAAGCACCCTGAAAACACCGCAAACGAGCATATCTGTTATAAATTGAGGCGTACCTATATAAGAAAACAGCAAAAGCAGTTTGTTTTCAAGAAAAGAGAACCCCTGACTTAAAAGCTCTGACGGGTAGTTGGCACCTGTAATTGTCAGCCAGAAAATCACACACAATCCCAAAAACATAAGTGGGAAAGCGGTATATTTACTTGTAAGAATTTTATCAATTTTTCTGTCACGGTTTTTATATGCTGAATTTTTATATGTCACACATTTACTTGCAATTTCGTGAGCGGTTCTGATAATTGAAACTGCAGTTTTGTCATTGATATCCGTTATACTCATATCAAGTAAATTTTCAGCTTCATCTAATGCAGAAGCAACCTCGCAGTTATCAAGTACAAAGTCAAATCCCGAATAATCCTGATTTAATAACCTTACAGCCAACCACCTCGGATCAACTCTTTCACCGTAAAATCTGCTGATGACAGGAGATAAAATTGAAAGCGATTTTTCAATCTCACACCCGTAATCAATTTTAATTTTTTGACTGATTCTTTTTCTTTTGATTGCTGAAAATATAACATCAAGCCCCGATTTATCTTTTGCGGTTGTTGAAATAACAGGTACACCGAGTGATTTTTCAAGCAAATCTGTATCTACATTTATTTTTTTGCGTTTTGCTTCATCAATTAAATTGACACAAACAATCACATTGTCACAAATTTCAATAGTCTGCAAAACAAGATTGAGATTTCTTTCAATACAGGTGGCATCGCATACAACGATAGTAACATCGGCTTGTTTTGAAAGCAGAAAATCTCTCGCGATTTCTTCTTCCGGGGAGTGTGCCATAAGTGAATAACAACCCGGTAAATCAACAAAAAAGTAGTTTTTATTATCGTGCGAACACTCACCGACAGCACAGGAAACAGTTTTTCCCGTCCAGTTTCCCGTGTGCTGATGCAAACCTGTAAGCGCATTAAATATCGTGCTTTTTCCTACATTCGGATTTCCTGCCAAAGCTATGACTATATCATCACGGGTCTTTTTTGAAATCTTGAAATCATTGTCTGAAGCATTTTTGCCGACAGAGGAATATGTAAG
Organism: Clostridia bacterium; assembly: GCA_017442445.1. GTDB lineage: Bacteria > Bacillota > Clostridia > Oscillospirales > Acutalibacteraceae > RGIG2945. The sequence continues at coordinate 766 of JAFRZS010000055.1, read as the reverse complement.
TCCCATTAAATCACTCCTATTTCCTTAATATCGTTTTTTCTGAAAGCAATCAGAGCGCCGCATATTTCAAAAGCAATCGGGTCACCGAGGGGACTGACCATTACACATTTAACAGCCGCGCCTTCAATAAGACCGATATCCTGAAGCCGTCTTCTTATATCGTTATCGGCAGATAAAAGAGAAACAACAGCTTTTTCGCCGACACATAAATCTGAAAGGTACTTAAACATAAAACCACCCTTAAAATAAACTCTATAATCAATATATGATGTAAATTTTATGTTGACAAAAAAGAAAAAGTGTGTTAAAATATTAACAATGAACGGAATGATTATTTCGGACCGTGAGTTATTTAAAATGTAACTGACCTGAAGGCGAGGGCTTTCCAAACTCAAGGGCGGAGGATAGATGTAGTATTTAACCGACGCCATAAGTGCGTCGTTTTTTTATGGGAGGAAAAATGGAAACAAGAATTGCAAATATATCAATAATCGTGTATGACAACGAAGCGTCAGAAAAAATTAATCTCATATTACATGATTTCGGTGAATACATAATCGGAAGAATGGGTATTCCATATAAGCCTAAAAATGTATCCGTAATATCGGTGGTTCTTGATGCACCGAATGAAGTTATCGGAGCATTGGCAGGAAAACTTGGAATGGTGAAAGATGTAAGTGTCAAAACAATATATTCAAAAGTGTAGTTTTGCTAAATTTGCCCATAGCACCGTTTTAGCGCTCGGGGCGGTGCACGACGGCACAGC
>JAFRZS010000054.1 GCA_017442445.1 Clostridia bacterium | reverse complement strand
TGTCCTTAGAATTAGTTTATTAAAGAATTACCTCTTTACCTGTTTTTGCTGATTCGTAGATTGCTGAAAGAATCTTAATCATATCAACACCCTGCTGAGGTTTGAAGCAAGGTTCACAGCCTGTTGTGATACAATCAATGAAATGAATGATGTTTGCAACGTGACCGCTGATAACATTCTTGATTTTGGGGTCATAGTCAACAAGAACACCGGGCTGTACTTCGTCTTCTGTAAAAATTTCAAGTATGCCGTCATGCCAGTTGATACCTGATTTTGTACCTCTGAGTTCAACAAAACGTGTTTCTACCTTAATGTTTGAAGCCCAACTGAACTCAATCTGAAGTGTAGCACCGTTATCAAACTTGATCATACCCATAGCAAGATCTTCGACGTCAAAAATTCCGTCTGATTTTGCATCTCCGAATGCTGAGTGTTCAGAGTCTGAGGAGTTTGTATCAGCAAATTTACAGTATGTGCTGCCTGAAACTGCAACAGGAGTGGGATTGCCCATGAGCCAGATTGCAAGGTCAATCATATGAACACCAAGATCAATAAGAGGACCGCCGCCTGATTCAGCTTTTGTTGTGAACCAACCGCCTTTGCCGGGGATACCGCGTCGTCTTATCCAACCGCAACGACCTGCATAGATTTCGCCCATTTTACCTGCTTCAACAAATTTTTTAGCATAAGCTGATGTTTCCATGTAACGATTGTTGCGCATAACCATGAGAAGTTTACCGTTATCTTCAGATGCTTTCTGCATTTTGAGTACTTCTTCAACATTAACTGCATCGGGTTTTTCGCACATTACGTGTTTACCTGCATTAAGTGCAGCAACTGCGATGATTGAATGAAGATAGTTGGGAGTACAGATGTCAATTGCATCAATGCTTTCGTCCTTTAAAAGCTCGTTGAAATCGCTGTAAACATCAGCGTTGTTGAAGTGTTTTTCTTTAAGAGCCTCAGCTCTTTCAATTTTAATATCGCAAAGAGCAACAACTTCAATTCTGTCATCTTTAAGGTATGCAGGTACGTGAGCACCGTTACAGATACCGCCGATACCTATAACACCAAGTCTTATTTTATCCATTTTAAAATCCTCCTTAGATTTGTTTGTTAGGATGTCTTTCATTCCAAGTGGCCTCAGGCGATTCAGCATGAGGACAGGGAATTTCGTCAGCTATCGTGTTGGGGTTAATCCAATGAACTGCATTAGTGATAATTTTTTGAATTGAGGGATTATGGAAAGTGGGATTAGTTTCGTGACCGGGCTGGAAATAGAAAACTTTACCGAGTCCTTTATTCCAGATACAGCCTGAACGGAAAACTTCGCCGCCTGCAAACCAACCGAGGAAAACGATTTCATCGGGGTTGGGGACATCAAAGCGTTCACCGTACATTTCTTCATCTTCTAATTCAACATATTTGTCGATACCCTGAGTGATCGGGTGGTTCGGGGCGATATTAACAAGGCGTTCTCTGTCGCCTTCACGCCAACAAAGTGAACAAGTAGTACCCATAAGAAGCTTGAAGGGTTTTGAGAAATGAGCAGAGTGAAGGAAAATGATCCCCATACCTCTTAAAACTCTGTCCTGAACCTTCTTTGCTATTTCGTCGGGAACTTCACCGTGTTTTACATGACCCCACCAAAGCATAACATCGGTTGACTCAAGCACTTCATCAGCAAGTCCGCATTCGGGCATATCTAATGTAGCAGTTCTTACATTAAGCTCTTCGTCGGTTTTTAAAAAATCAGCGATGCAGTTATGTATGCCATTGGGGTAAACGGCTTTTACATTATCCTGCTTGTCCTGCCAATTTTCATGCCAGACAGTTACATTTATCATTTAAAAGACCTCCTAAGTCAGTTTTTTTTATTCTAATACCCTGAGAAATTAAAGTCAAGGTTTTTTGATAAAAATTCCAATTAATAATTGACTTTTTGACCTGTTTGGTGATACTATATTAAACAGAGTAATTTGGCGGTGAGAATATGACGAAGGATATGAAAGTATCATCATTCAATTTAAGAATGCATACGGAAAAAGACGGCATTAATTCATTTCTTAACAGATGTGAGTTCTTGCTTGAGGGCATCAAAGAAATTGATGCTGACATTTTCGGTTTTCAGGAAGTAACGCCTTTGATGGCTGAGTGTCTTAAATCGGGAATGAAAGAGTATTCTTTCGTTGGTGTCGGCAGAGAAGCTGATTTTACAGGAGAGCATACCTATATTGCGTTTAAGTCAGGTAAGTTTGATCTGTTATCTTGCGATACCTTCTGGCTTTCAGATACACCCGAGATCCCGGGTTCAAGATTTTCTGAAGGTCAGGGTGATTGTCCGAGAATTTGCACGGTAGCAACTTTGATTCATCTCGAAACAGCAAAAACCGTTAAATTTTATAATACACATCTTGATTACAGAGGCGTACCTGCCAGACTTAAAGGCATTAGAATTATTCTTGAAAAAATAAAGGCGGACAAGCTTCCGGCAATTATTACAGGTGATTTTAATTGCAGACCTGATTCTGAGCCTGTAAATGCAGTTTATGAGAGTGATATTGGTCTTTCTGATGCGACGTTTGATTTAAAAGATACATATCACGCTTTCGGAAAAGAGCCGGAATCAAAAATTGATTATATCTTTACGAATATGAAATATAAAGATTCACATAAGGTCAGAAAAATTACTGAAGAGGGTATGTACCTTTCAGACCACGATGCAGTTGTTTCCACTATTATATTAGAGTAACAGGGGATTGAAATGAATAAGATCGGATTTAATAATGACAAGTATATACAGATGCAGTCGCAGGAAATTCGTGACAGAATAGAAAGCTTCGGAGGAAAGCTCTATCTTGAGTTTGGCGGTAAGCTTTTTGATGACTATCATGCATCACGCGTCTTACCGGGTTTTGAGCCTGACAGTAAAGTTAAGATGCTCATGGAACTTAAAGACCAGGCAGAAGTTGTAGTTGTAATCAATGCAAATGATATTGAAAAGAATAAAAGACGCGGCGATCTTGGCATAACTTATGATGTTGATGTTTTAAGATTGATTGATGCGTTTACAGGCAAAGGTCTTTTTGTAAGCAGTGTTGTTATCACTCAGTACAGAGAACAGCCTACAGCTGTATTATTCCAGAAGCGTCTTACTGCCTTAGGTATTAAAGTTTATAAGCACTATCCGATTGCTGATTATCCTGCTAACATTCAGCTTATCGTCAGTGATGACGGATACGGCAAGAATGATTATATTGAAACTGAACGCTCCTTGGTGGTTGTTACGGCACCCGGTCCCGGAAGCGGTAAGATGGCCGTATGTCTTTCACAGATTTATCATGAATTTAAAATGGGTATCCGTTCAGGTTATGCTAAATTTGAAACATTCCCTGTATGGAATTTACCATTGAAGCACCCTGTAAATCTTGCGTATGAGGCAGCTACAGCTGATCTTGATGATGTAAATATGATTGACCCGTTCCATCTTGAAGCTTATAACGAGAAGAGTGTCAATTATAACAGAGATATTGAAATTTTCCCGGTTCTCAACACAATGTTTGAGAAAATACTCGGTACATCACCTTATAAGAGTCCTACTGATATGGGTGTAAATATGGCAGGTTACTGTATATTTGATGACGAGGCTGTGCGTCATGCGTCAAATCAGGAGATTATCAGGCGTTATTATAATTCGTTATGCTCTGTAAGACAGGGTCTCGGTGATAACTCTGAGGTATATAAAATTGAGCTTATTATGAATCAGCTCGGAATCAAACCGAAGGATAGAGTGGTTGTTGAACCTGCACTTAAAAAAGCTGATGAAACAGGTTTGCCCGCACTCTCAATGGAATTACCGGACGGAAAGATTGTTACGGGAAAAACTTCTTCGCTTTTAGGTGCTTCTGCGGCACTTTTGCTTAATGCTTTAAAGTATCTCGGAAATATTCCTGAAGAAACATTGTTAATCTCACCCGCAATCATAGAACCCGTTCAGGAGCTTAAAGTAACATATATGGGTAATAAAAATCCGCGACTTCATTCAGACGAGGTTCTTATTGCTCTTTCAATTGCAGGAGAATCAAACCCGTTGGCAAAGCAGGCTATGATGCAATTGAAAAAGCTCAAAGGCTGTGATGCACATTCAACAGTTATACTTTCAAAAGTGGACGAGCAGATGTTTAAAAAACTTGGTATAAATATTACTTATGAACCGAAATATCAGACCAATAAACTGTATCATAAATAAATTTTGGCAGAAATATGTAAAAAAATGTTTATTTTTGGTTGACAAATTCTTGACATAGTTGTATTATTTACTAGTCAAACTCAGGGCACCGGAAGGGTGTCCTGAAATCTATGTTGCTATATGGGGTAATAGAAATGTCAAATAATATGATTTTTTTCCATGGCGGCGGAGCAACCGCTGTTATCAATTCTTCTTTGTACGGTGCAATCACTCAGGCAAAGAAAATGAAGGCTGAAGGTGCTGATATCGGCAAAATCTACGCTGCTTGCGGTGGTACAGGCGGTTTTCTTAACGGTGATTTAATTGATATTGAATCACTTTCTGATGAAGAAATTGAACTTTTAAAAACTACTCCCGGTTCAGCGATCGGTACATCACGCGACCATCTTGAACCTGAAGATTACAAGCAGATGGTAGTTCTCTTTAAAGAACTCGGTATCAAATATGTTGTTCTTAACGGCGGTAACGGTACAATGGATACTTGCGGTAAGATTTACAACGAGTGTCTTGAAGCAGGTATTTCCGTAATGGGTATCCCGAAGACAATGGATAACGATATCGCTGTTACAGACCATGCTCCCGGTTACGGTAGTGCTGCAAGATTTATGGCTCAGTCAGTTTCAGAAATCTGCGCTGATGTTAAGGCTATGCCCGCACACATCGTAGTTGTTGAAGCTATGGGACGCAGTGCAGGTTGGGTTGCAGCTGCTGCAGCACTTGCTGTTGATGCAGGTATCGGCGGTCCTGATCTCATTTATCTTCCCGAAGCTCCCTTCTCAAAGGAAGGCTTCCTTGATGAAGTCAGACGACTTATCGCTGAGAAAAAATCAGGCGTTGTTGTTGTCAGTGAAGGTGCTAAGTTTGATGACGGCACATTTGTTGCTCCTGCAATTGTAGGTGCAGACGGCAGAACAAAATACGGTGATGCTGCTCCTGCTCTCAAAAAGCTCATTGAAGATGAAATCGGTTATAAAGTAAGAAACGAAAAAGCAGGTATGTTCAGCCGTGCTTCAATTGCTTATCAGTCAGAATCTGACCGTGATGAAGCTATTGCTGTCGGTGCAAGAGCAGTTGAAGAAGTTGTTAAGGGTACAAGCGGTAAGATGGTCGGTATCAAAAGACTTTCAACTGATCCTTACGAAGTTGAATACATACTCATTGACATCAAAGATGTTATGCTCTTTGAGCGTGAATTCCCGAAGGAATATATCAACGAAGCAGGTAACGGCGTAACTCAGGAATTTATTGACTGGTGCAGACCGCTTCTTGGTTCTCCGCTTCCGAAGTTGATTTCTTTTAAAGATAAAAAATAATTTAAAACGAGTAAGACCATATCAGCAGAAATGTTGATGTGGTCTTTTTGTATCCTCACTTTTGTCATACTTTACGGACAGGTTGCATATAGTTTGATAGAAGTTATGAAAAGGAGAGGATAAGCATGGAAGAAAGAAATATTTATTCCGATATTGCCCGGAGGACTCAGGGAGATATTTATATTGGTGTAGTAGGACCTGTAAGGACAGGTAAGTCGTCGTTTATTAAAAAATTTATGGATACTCTGGTTATTCCAAATATTGAAAGCGATTATTCAAGGGAGAGGGCAACAGACGAGATGCCCCAGTCTTCTGCAGGCAGAACAATAATGACAACAGAGCCTAAATTTATACCCGAAAATGCTGTTGAGATAAATTTACCGGGTAACGCAAGTTTAAAAGTAAGAATGATTGACTGCGTAGGGTACATTGTTCCGAGTTCTTTGGGGTATATTGAAAACGATCAGCCAAGAATGGTAAAAACTCCGTGGTATGATAAGGAAATACCGTTTAATATGGCGGCGGAAATCGGGACAAAGAAGGTTATAAGCGAACACTCAACGATAGGTCTTGTTATTACAACGGACGGAAGTATCAGTGAAATTCCTCGACATGAGTATATGGAGGCGGAAGAAAGGGTTGTAAATGAGCTTAAGGAACTCAACAAACCGTTTATAGTGCTTATGAACTGTGTTGACCCTGATGCAGAAAGTGTACGCGCAGAAGCAAAAATGCTTTCGGAAAAATACAAGGTTCCGGTATTACCGGTAAACTGTCTTGAACTTGATGAAAAAGAAATCAAGCACATACTTTCACGCGTTTTGTTTGAGTTTCCTGTTAAAGAAATCGGAGTAAATCTTCCGCATTGGATGAATTCTTTACCCTCTGAGCATTGGTTGAGGAGTTCGGTTTTGAAATCTATAATAAACGCTACAGAAAAACTTGAGCATATAAGAGATGTTGAAAGCATGATTGAAAATATCTGTTCGTGCGAACATGTTGAAAATGCTTATGTTGAAAATATAAATCTCGGTGACGGAAGCTCAAAAATAAATGTTAAAATGATTGATGGCTTGTTTTATAAAATCCTTGCAGAGAAGACAGGTCTTGATATTGAAAACGAAACTGATTTAATAAATACAGTTGCTGATATGTCATCTAAGATGAAAGAATATAAGCGCTTCAAAGATGCTCTTGATGAGGTTGAAGCAACGGGCTACGGTATAGTCATGCCCATGATTGATGATCTGACACTTGATGAGCCTGAAATTATGAAGCAAGGCGGAAAGTATGGTGTCAGACTCAGTGCCTCTGCGCCTTCAATACATATGATGAAGGCAAATATAAATACTGAAGTTGCACCGATAGTCGGATCTGAGTCGCAGTCGGAGGAGCTTGTCAGATATTTATTACAGGAGTTTGAAGAAAATCCGTCAAGCATATGGGAATCAAATATATTCGGTAAATCTTTGCATGAGCTTGTTAACGAAGGTTTACATAATAAGCTTTTCAGAATGCCTACAGAGGCGAGAATGAAGCTTCAGGAAACATTGGAGAGAGTGATAAACGAAGGTTGCAGCGGTTTGATCTGCATAATACTCTAACTGAAAACGGCACCCCAAAAGGTGCCGTTTTGCTCATAATCTGATACCGCCGTATTCGTAAATGTATTTTCCTGAAAGATATATCTGTTTAATTCCTCTTTGTAAAGATGTGTCTTCCGGAATATCGTTATAGTTATCAAATGTTCTGTTGAAAACAAAATTGAAAATATCGTTACCTTCTGTTTTGAGAGGATAAGTGTTATATTCGCTTTTGAATCTGAGAATATTTGAGGTTGGTTTTAATATGCCGTCGAGCTCCGAAGACAGCAACCATGAGCGACATCTGAAACCTTTGAAATCGTGTTCAGGAAAACATAGTCTGAAAACTTCTTTAGCTTTTTTATAGCTTGAATCACAGGCTTCTTTTGATAAGTCAGCATTTGTAGCAATATGAACATTTAAAAACATATCGCGGGGTTTTACTAATAGTTCATATTCGTCT